>JBBSMN010000158.1:0-7338 GCA_038233135.1 Propionibacteriales bacterium | reverse complement strand
AGGCCACCAACGTGGCGCTGCCCAAGGCGGCCGCGCGGGTCATGCTGGGCGCCTCGATCGCCGAGCTGCGCGCCGAGCAGATGTTGCCGACGACCGGTGACGGCGCGCACGGCCACCCCCACGCCCCGGTCGCGGTCAAGGAGGCGGTGATGCCGTTCAACCGCTTCCGCACAGTCGACGGGCAGAGCGTCGATACGGTCCTCGGCCCGGAGATGCGCTCCACCGGTGAGGTGATGGGCATCGACGCCGGCTTCGGCACCGCCTTCGCCAAGAGTCAGGCCGGTGCGTTCGGCGGCCTGCCGACCTCCGGCCGCGTGTTCTGCTCGATGGCCAACCGGGACAAGCGGCACATGATCTTCCCGATCAAGCGCCTGGCGGACCTCGGCTTCGACATCCTCGCCACCAGCGGCACCGCCGAGGTGCTGCGCCATAACGGGGTCGAGGCCGAGGTGATCCGCAAGCTCGCCGAGCTGCCGCCGACCGATCCAGCAGACGATGATGGAGCCGTCGACGGACCGGTGCGACACCGCTCCGGCATCGTCGCGCGCATCCTGGACGGTGACGTCGACCTGGTCGTCAACACCCCGCACGGCACCACGTCGAGCGGCAACCCGCGCCTGGACGGGTACGAGATCCGCAGCGCCGCGGTCGCCCGCAACATCCCCTGCATCACCACCGTCCAGGGCCTGGCCGCGGCCGTGCAGGGGATCGAGGCCCTGCTGGCCGGCGCCGTCGGTGTGCGGTCGCTGCAGGACTGGGCCGCTCACGTACGCGGGGAGCTGCCGTGACGGCCACGTACGCACCAGTGCAGGTGCGCGGGCGCGTCCTGTCGATGGGGCGGGTGGGTGCCTACCACCACCTGACCCTGGTGGCGCCGGGCATCGCCGAGCGCACCCGACCGGGAGCGTTCGTGGCGCTGGCGGTCGGTGGTGTCGGCTCAAGCATGCTGCTGCGGCGGAGCTTCTCGATCTACCGGACCCGCAGCTCGGGGGTGTACGGCGGCACCGTCGAGGTGGTCTTCGCGGTGCAGGGCAAGGGCACCGAGTGGCTGGCCGGCCTGCGCGCACACGACGAGATCGACGTGATCGGACCCCTGGGGCGTCCGTACTCACTGCCACGCGCCCCGGTGCCGTGCGTGCTCGTCGGCGGCGGCTACGGCACCGCCCCGCTGTTCGGCCTGTCCGACCAGCTGCGTGCACGCGGCTGCGCGGTGCACATGGTGCTGGGCGCCGCCACCGAGCAGCGGCTGTTCGGCGTCCTCGAGGCACGTCGGTCGTCCCAGTCGGTCGACGTCACCACTGACGACGGCTCGCTGGGCGTGGCCGGTCAGGTCACTGCCGTCCTGCCGGGGCTGCTGGCGCGCACCGGTGCGCCGGTGGTGTATGCCTGCGGGCCGATGGGGATGCTGCGGGCGGTCGCCGCCGTCGCCGACCAGCAAGGCGTGCGCAGCCAGTGCGCCGTCGAGGAGGCGATGGCCTGCGGTGTCGGCGTCTGCATGACCTGCGTGCTCCCCGTACGCGGCGACGACGGGGTGGTCCGCATGGCACGCTCGTGCACCGAAGGCCCGGTGTTTCAGGGCGACCGGGTGCTGTGGGACGAGGTGGGCACGGTCCCGGCGCAGGCCCACGGCGCACCAGGCACCGGCGGCCGCTGATGACTCCTGGGACGCAGCACAGCGTCGACCCGGCGACGGTGGACCTGGCCGTCGAGATCGCCGGTGTGCGATTCGCGACCCCGGTGATGACCGCCTCCGGCTGCGCCGCGGCCGGCCGTGAGCTCGCACCCTTCCTCGACGTGGCGAGCATCGGTGCTGTCGTCACCAAGTCGGTCATGCGCGACGCGCGCTCGGGCCGGGCCACGCCGCGCATGGTCGAGACACCGTCGGGCATGCTCAACTCGATCGGGTTGCAGGGTCCGGGCATCGAGGCGTTCCTCGCCCACGACCTGCCTTGGCTCGTCCGGCACGGTGCGCAGCCGGTGGTGAGCATCGCCGGCGGCTCGCTGGGGGAGTTCGCCGAGCTCGCCCGGCGGGTGGGAGCCGCACCCGGTGTCGCTGCGGTCGAGGTCAACATCTCCTGCCCGAACGTCGAGAACCGGGGCCTGGTGTTCGCCTGCGACCCGTTCCAGGCCGCTCGGGTCATCTCGGCGGCGCGGCGCGGCATCCCCACCGACATCCCCGTGCTCGCCAAGCTGTCGCCCGACGTCACCGACATCGTCGAGGTCGCCGAGGCGGTGATGGAGGCCGGTGCCACCGGGCTTTCGATGGTGAACACCACGCTGGGGTTGGCGATCGACCCGGTCACCCTGCGTCCAGCACTTGGCGGTTCCACCGGCGGGTTGTCCGGCCCGGCCATCCGGCCGCTGGCGCTGCGCTGCGTGTGGCAGGTGTACGCCGCCATGCCCACGGTGCCGATCGTCGGTATCGGCGGCATCCGCACCGGCTTCGACGCGCTGGAGTTCCTGGCCGCGGGGGCCACCGCCGTCCAGGTCGGCACCGTCACCTTCCACGACCCGTCGTCCCCGGCCCGGGTCGCCGACGAGCTGCGCACCGAGCTGGCACTGCGTGGAGCGGTCTCACCGCGCGAGGTGATCGGCGTGGCGCACCGCCCGGCCGGCACCTTGGCGCACCGTCACGAGGCCTCCGCGTGAACACCTCGTTCGGCGCTCGGCTGCACGCCGCCGTGGCCGATCGCGGCCCGCTGTGCGTCGGCATCGACCCGCACGCCTCGCTGCTGCGGGCGTGGGGGTTGAGCGACGACCCCGACGGGCTGGCGCGCTTCGCCGACACCACCGTCGCTGCCCTGGCCGGCCAGGTGGCTGTCCTCAAGCCGCAGTCGGCCTTCTTCGAGCGGCACGGTGCCCGGGGCGTCGCAGTCCTGGAGGACACCGTCCGGGCCGCCCGGGCAGCGGGCGCGCTGGTGCTGCTCGACGTGAAGCGAGGCGACATCGGCTCCACCGCGCAGGCCTATGCCGACGCCTACCTGCCGGCCGATGCCGCCCTGTCCGCGGACGCGATCACCGTCAACCCCTACCTCGGCTTCGAGTCGCTGCGGCCGTTCCTGGACACCGCCCGGGCGCACGGAGCCGGTGTGTTCGTGCTCGGTCTCACGTCGAACCCGCACGAGGGCTCCGCGTTGCAGCGTGCCCGGGTCGTCATCGAGGACGTGGGCGGCGGGAGCATCAGCCACACCGCCGCGGGCGAGGTGCTGGCCCGGGTGCGGCACGAGAACCTGTCGGCAGCAGGCTCCGGCTCGGTGGGGATCGTCGTGGGTGCCACGCTGACCGCCGAGGAGGTGGCCGGTCACGACCTTGACGTCGCGGGACCCGTGTTGGCGCCGGGAGTCGGAGAGCAGGGGAGCACTGCCGACCACGTACGACGCTTGTTCGCCGGCGTTCGCGGCCCCGTCCTGCCGTCGGTGTCGCGCGACGTGCTCGCCGCCGGGCCCGATACCGCCGCCCTCTCGGCCGCCGCACTGCGCCACCGAGACGCCATGGCCGCGGCACTCGGGCCTTGGGAGCGCCCGGCCCACTACGTACTGTGAGACGCTGGCGTGGCCCGCCCACGCCGCCACCATGATGAGGGGACAGCTTGATGAAGCGCTCGATGACGCGAACCGCCGCAGCCGGCGCGGTGCTGGTGCTGGCCACGCTGACCGGATGTTCCGGAGACGGCGGGTCGGACGGCGACAGCAGCGCCAGCAGCGAGTCGACGCAGGCCAGCGAGGGCGCGAGCAGCGAGGGCAGCACGAGCGGCGACGGCAGCATCGACGAGTACTGCACCGCGCTGGAGGAGGCCAAGAAGCAGAGCGAGTCCGCCGCCGGCACCGACCTCTCCGCGTCCGTGGAGAGCCTGCGCAAGCTGCAGGACTCAGCGCCCGACGAGGTGTCAGGGGAGTGGAAGACCGTCGTGGACGGCTTCGACGAGTTCGAGCAAGCCATCAAGGACGCCGGTCTGACCCTGGACGAGTTCACCGAGGTCGCGCAGGATCCCAGCAAGCTGCCCAAGGGTGTGAAGGTCGCCGACGTGCAGAAGCTCGGCCAGGAGCTGCAGACACTGAACAGCCCCGAGCTGACCAGTGCCCAGGACGCGATCGACGCGCACGCCGAGAAGGAGTGCGGCGTCAACCTGAACGATACCCCCGGCGAGGCTCCCACGCAGTGAGTCAGCTGTCCGGGCGCCAGCCGCCCAGGCGCGGTTGCTCGGCTCGGCCCGGCTCGCTAGGTTGCCTTGCGCGCGTGCACGTTGCAGTGCTGGCGCCGCGTCCAGTTCGTGCCGTCAGATGAGGTGACCACCGTGGCCCTGCCGCCGCTCACTCCGCAGCAACGTCAGGCGGCATTGGACAAGGCGGCCGCCGCTCGTCGTGAGCGCGCTGCGGTGAAGAACCGGCTCAAGCACGCGGGCGGCTCGCTGAGCGAGGTGTTGCACGTCGGCCAGGACGACGACGTGGTCGGCAAGATGAAGGTGCACGACCTCCTGCAGGCGATGCCCGGTATCGGCAAGGTCCGCGCCCAGCAGCTGATGGAGCGCATCGGGATCGCCTCGACGCGGCGGGTCCGTGGCCTCGGCACCAACCAGATCGCCGCCCTCGAGCGTGAGTTCTCCGAGCGCGCCTGAGGCTCGACGGCTGGTGGTGCTGGCCGGGCCCACCGCGGTGGGCAAGGGCACGGTGGTCGCCGAGGTGCGACGCAATCATCCACAGGTGTGGGTGTCGTTGTCGGCAACCACTCGCCCCCCTCGGCCGGGTGAACGGCATGGTGAGCACTACCTGTTCGTGTCCGACGCAGAGTTCGACCGGCTGGTCGGCGCCGGTGAGATGCTCGAGTGGGCCGTTGTGCACGGCGCCCACCGGTACGGCACGCCCCGGCGCCCGGTCGAGGAAGCCCTCGTGGCGGGGGACCAGGCGCTGCTCGAGATCGACCTGCAGGGCGCTCGGCAGGTGCGCGAGGCGATGCCGACCGCGTGCTTCGTCTTCCTGTCGCCCCCAAGTTTCGAGGAGCTCGTACGCAGGCTGGTCGGTCGTGGCACCGAGTCGCCGGACGAGCGGGACCGTCGCCTGAGCACGGCGCGAGCCGAGATGGCCGCCGAGCAGGAGTTCGACGTCACCATCGTCAACTCCGACGTTCGGCAAGCAGCCGACGAGTTGGTAGCCTTGTGGGGCTGACCCCAGCAATCCGCAGCCGCTGCGCCATCCACCAGACCTGTGAGGCTTGACCCGTGCCGCAAAGCTCCGCCGCCGCCGAGGGCATCACCAACCCGCCCATCGACACCCTGTTGGAGAAGACCGACTCCAAGTACAAGCTGGTCCTCTACGGCGCCAAGCGCGCCCGCCAGATCAACGCCTACTACTCCCAGCTCGGTGAGGGACTGCTCGAGTACGTCGGCCCGCTCGTGGAGACCCACGTCCAGGAGAAGCCGTTGTCGATCGCCCTTCGTGAGATCCAGGGCGACCTGCTGACGTGCGAGGACATCGTCGAGCCGGAGGCGACGGAGGAGTCCTGACCTCCGCGGCCACCCCTCCCCAGCACCCGTCGGGCCGCCGACGGGTCGTGCTCGGCGTCGGGGGCGGCATCGCCGCGTACAAGGTGTGCGAGGTGCTGCGCACGCTGACCGAGTCCGGCCACGACGGCCGGGTCATCCCCAGCCGCTCCGCCTTGGCGTTCGTCGGACGGGCCACCTGGGAGGCTCTGTCCGGTCAGCCCGTGACCAGCGAGGTCTTCGACGACGTCCACGAGGTGGCGCACGTGGCGATCGGTCGCGACGCCGACCTCGTGCTGGTCGCCCCGGCCACCGCCGACCTGCTCGCCCGGATGGCGCACGGCCGAGCAGACGATCTGCTCACCGCGACGCTGCTGACCGCGCGCTGTCCGGTCGTGGTGGCACCGTCCATGCACACCGAGATGTGGGAGCACCCCGCCACCCGGGCCAACGTGGACACCCTGCGTGCCCGAGGGGTGGTGGTCATCGAGCCGGACGCCGGCCGACTCACCGGCGCAGACTCCGGTGCCGGTCGGCTACCGGCACCGGCGCGGATCGTCGAGGTCGCCGTTGCCGCGCTGGCCCACGGCGGCGGCCACGCCGAGCCGGCCGACCTGCGCGGGCTGCGCGTCCTGGTGACCGCCGGAGGCACCCGCGAGGCCGTCGATCCGGTGCGCTTCCTCGGCAACCGCTCGTCCGGCCGGATGGGCTACGCGCTGGCGACCGTCGCCACGGCCCGCGGCGCCGAGGTCGACCTGGTGGCGGCCAACGTGATCCTGCCCGAGCCCGCGGGCGTCACCGTCACCCACGTGGAGACCACTGCCGAGCTTCGCGACCAGGTCGTACGGAGGGCCGGGGCCGCCGACGTGGTCGTGATGGCTGCGGCACCGGCCGACTTCCGCCCGGCGCACCCCGCCTCGGCCAAGATCAAGAAGGCGTCCGACGAGCAGGCCTACACCGTGGAGCTTGTCCAGAACCCCGACATACTCGCCGAGCTGGCCGAGCGCCGGGGCGAGGAGGCAGCACCCGTCCTGGTCGGGTTCGCCGCCGAGACCGGTGACGACGAGGCCGACGTCTTGGACCATGCCCGCGCCAAGCTGGCTCGCAAGGGCTGCGACCTGCTTGTGGTCAACGACGTCAGCGGCGGCAGGGTCTTCGGCCGCGACCAGACCGAGGCCGTCGTCCTCGAGCGCAGCGGTGCCGAGCACCCGGTGACGCAGACCCAGAAGGCCCAGCTGGCCGCGGTCGTGTGGGACCTGGTCGCGAAACGGCTGGACAACAGGCGTCCGGACCCACCCGCATCTGTAAGGTGAGCAGCCAGTCAACCACCTATGTCCGGCCCGGACGCCCGGGTCAGCTCGCCGAACGGAGCAGCCAGTGACCCGCCGCCTCTTCACCTCCGAGTCCGTCACCGAGGGTCACCCGGACAAGATCGCCGACCAGATCAGCGACAGCATCCTCGATGCCCTGCTGGCCCAGGACCCACGCAGCAGGGTGGCCGTCGAGACGCTGGTCACGACCGGTCTGGTGGTGGTCGGCGGCGAGGTCACGACAGAGGCGTGGGCCGACATCCCCCGCATCGTGCGCGACCGGATCCTGGCCATCGGCTACGACAGCTCCAAGAAGGGGTTCGACGGGGCGTCGTGTGGTGTGCAGATCAGCATCGGCTCCCAGTCGGTGGACATCGCGGCCGGGATTGACACCGCTTTCGAGGGTCGCAGCGGTGGGTCGGTGGACCCGTTGGACGCCCAGGGTGCCGGCGACCAGGGGTTGATGTTCGGGTACGCCTGCGACGACACGCCCGAGCTGATGCCGCTGCCGATCACGATCGCCCACCGGATGGCCGAGAAGCTGTCCGAGGT
>JBBSMN010000157.1:0-7358 GCA_038233135.1 Propionibacteriales bacterium | reverse complement strand
CACCGCGGCCACGACCTCACCCTGCTGGTGGACGTCGGCACCAACGCCGAGATCGTGCTCGGCAACGACGACCTGCTGCTGGCGTGCTCGTCGCCCACCGGGCCGGCATTCGAGGGGGCGCAGATCACCGGCGGCCAGCGCGCCGCCCGGGGCGCAGTGGAGCGGGTGCGGATCGACCCCGAGACCCTCGAACCACGGCTGCGGGTCGTCGGCTGCGGGCTGTGGTCCGACGACGACGGCTTCGAACGGGCGATCCGGCGCACCGGCATCACCGGTATCTGCGGGTCAGGCATCATCGAGGCCGTCGCCGAGCTGTTCCTGGCCGGTGTGGTCACCGCCGACGGCCGGATCGTGCGGCCGGCCGGCAGCGACTCCCCCCGCCTGATCGAGCACGGCCGGACGCTGGCATTCCGGTTGTGCGACGACCCGGTGCTCGAGGTGTCCCAGACCGACGTCCGCGCCATCCAGCTGGCCAAGGCGGCGCTGCAGGCCGGCTGCAGGCTGTTGATGGACCGCCTCGGCGTGAGCACCGTCGACCGGATCCGGCTGGCCGGCGCCTTCGGCAGCCACATCGACCCGACGTACGCGATGGTGCTCGGGCTGCTGCCCGACTGTGACCTCGACCGGGTCGAGGCAGCCGGCAACTCCGCCGGCACCGGTGCGCTGATGGCGCTGCTGTCCACCTCGGCCCGAGGCGAGGTGGAGCGAGTCGCCGCGGCGATCGACAAGGTGGAGACCGCGATCGAGCCCGCGTTCCAGGAGCACTTCGTGCAGGCGATGAGCTTTCCGCATGCGCAGCTGCCGTACCCCTGGCTGGCCGAGCGGGTGCAGCTGCCAGTGGCAACATCGACGACCGCACGACCGGCACGGCGAAGGAAGAGGGCTGAGGTATGACCGTCGAGGACACCGGCAGACGAACAGCGGGCAGACGCCGCAACCGCGATCGGCCGGTCGCTCCACCTGGGCCGCAGCAACCGCCGTGGCAGCTACTGCGCCGCCCGTACGAGCCGGTCCGTGCCGTCAGCGACGACCAGCTGGAAGACATCCACCGGGCCTCACTGCGGGTGCTGGCCGAGACCGGCATCAACTTCTTGCACCCCAAGGCGCGACAGATGTGGGCTGATGCTGGCGCCGACGTGCAGGGCGAGCGGGTGCATCTGGACGGCGAGCTGGTCGAGTCGCTGGTGGCGCAGGCGCCGGAGTCGTTCCGGTTGCACGCCCGTAACCCCGCGCACACCCTCAAGATCGGCGGTGACGCGGTGATTTTCGGCAACGTGGCCAGCCCGCCGTACGTCGGGGACGCCGCAGGTGGGCGCCGCGAGGGCAACGTGCACGACTTCGAGAAGCTGGTGCGGCTGTCGCAGACGCTGAACGCGGTTCATGTGCACTGTGGCTATCCCGTCGAGCCGACCGACATTCACGCCTCGGTGCGGCATCTGCACGCCACCAGGATCCTGCTGACCGCCTCGGACAAGGCGATCGCCGCCTACAGCCTCGGGGCACAGCGGACCGCCGACTGCCTGGAGATGGTGCGGATCGCGCGCGGCATCGACGACGAGCAGCTCGACCGGGAGCCGTCGCTGCACACCGTCATCAACGCCAGCTCGCCGCTGCGTTTTGACGAGCCGATGCTCGAGGGCATCCTGCGCCTGTCCGCCCGCAACCAGATGGTGATCGTCACCCCGTTCACCTTGGCCGGGGCGATGGCGCCGGTGACGGTCGCCGGCGCCCTCGTGCAGCAGAACGCCGAGGCACTCGCCGGCATCGCCTTCACCCAGCTGGTGCGGCCCGGGTCACCGGTCGTCTACGGCGGGTTCACCTCCAACGTGGACATGCGGTCGGGGTCGCCGGCGTTCGGGACGCCGGAGTTCATGAAGGCCGCGATGGTCGGCGGCCAGCTCGCCCGCCGGGCGGGGGTGCCGTACCGCTCGTCGAATGTGTGCGCCGCGAACGCGGTGGACTCACAGTCGGCGTACGAGAGTGTGTTCTCGCTGTGGGGAGCGATCATGGGCGGCGCTAACTACGTCTATCACGGGGCCGGCTGGCTCGAGGGCGGGCTGCGCACCTCGTACGAAAAGATGGTGATCGACGCGGACATGCTGCAGATGGTCGCGTCGTTCCTGCAGCCGCTGATCGTCGACGACGCCACGATGGCGGTCGAGGCGATCGCCGAGGTCGGGCCCGGCGGGCACTTCTTCGGCATCCAGCACACCCAGGACCGCTATCGCGATGCGTTCTTCGCGCCGATGGTGTCGGACTGGCGCAACTACGAGTCCTGGGCTGAGGCCGGCAGCCCGACAGCGCTCAACCACGCATCCCGGCTGGTCGCCGAGTTGACCGAGGTTTACCAAGAGCCGCCGATGGACCGACAGATCGCGGCTGAGCTCGACGACTTCGTCTCCCGCCGGGTCGCCGAGGGCGGCGTCCCCACCGACTTCTAGGAGCAGCAGATGAGATCCACCGCACAGGTCGTCGTCATCGGCGGCGGCGTCGTCGGCGCCAGCGTGCTGTACCACCTGACCAAGGCCGGTGTGCGCGACGTGCTGCTGCTGGAGCGCGGCGAGCTGACCTGCGGGTCGACCTGGCACGCGGCGGGTGGCATGCACACCCTCAACGGCGACCCGAACGTCGCGGCGCTACAGAAGTACACCGTCGAGCTGTATGAAGAGATTCAGCAGATCTCCGGGGTCGACTGCGGCATCCACCTCAGCGGCGGGCTGATGCTGGCCGAGTCTGAGGAGCGGATGGACTGGCTGCGGATGGCGCAGGCCCGCGGCCGCTATCTCGGCATCGATACCGAGCTGATCACCCCGGCCGAGGCGAAGGAGCAGGTGCCCTACCTGGCGGAGTCATTCTTCGTCGGCGCCATGCACGACCCGGTGGAGGGCCATGTCGACCCGTCCGGGGTTACCCGGGCGTACGCCCGCTCGGCCCAGATCGCCGGTGCCGAGATCGTCCAGCACACCTGGGTGCAGGCGCTGCGCCGTCGCAGCGACGGCAGCTGGGAGGTCGACTGCGGCGACGCGGGCACGGTGGTGGCTGAGCATGTCGTCAACGCCGGTGGCCTGTGGGCACGCGAGGTCGGCCGGATGGTCGGCCTGGAGCTGCCGGTGCTGGCGATGGAGCACCACTATCTGATCACCGAGACCGTCCCCGGGTTGGCGGAGTGGAACGCCTCATCGGGACACGTCGGCATGCACGCCATGGACTTCGCCGGCGAGGTGTACATGCGCCAGGAGGGCGACGGGCTGCTGCTCGGCACCTATGAGCCGAACGGGGTGCCCTGGTCCCCACGCCAGACGCCGTGGGACTTCGGCCCGCAGCTGTTGAAGCCCGACCTGGAGCGGATCGCCGCCAACCTCGAGGTGGCCTTCGAACACTTCCCGATCTTTGCCGACGTCGGCATCAAGCAGGTCATCAACGGCCCCTTCACGTTCGCCCCCGACGGCAACCCGCTGGTCGGGCCGGTGCGCGGGATGCCCGGCATGTGGGTGGCCTGCGGGGTGATGGCCGGGCTCAGCCAAGGCGGCGGGGTCGGGCTGGCGCTCGCCAACTGGATCACCGAGGGCGACCCGGGCTTCGACGTGTGGGCCATGGACCTCGCCCGCTTCGGCGACTTCGCGACGCCGGCGTACACCAACGCCAAGGTGCGGGAGAACTACGGACGCCGCTTCCGGATCGCCTATCCCAACGAGCAGCTGCCGGCCGCGCGGCAGCTGCTGACGTCGCCGGTGCACAGCAGGCTCGACGACGCCGGTGCGGTATGGGGGGCCTCATACGGGCTGGAGCACGCGCTGTGGTTCCAGCGCGGGGACGGACCGCGGGTGGAGACACCGACGCTGCGCCGCTCGAACGCCTGGGACTCGGTCGCTGCGGAGTCGCGGGCGGTCCGCGACGGCGTGGGCCTGATCGAGACTACCGGCTTCGCCAAGTACGAGTTCACCGGGGTGGGGGCGCGCGACTTCCTCGACGGGCTGCTCGCCAACCGGCTGCCGTCGGTCGGGCGGCTGGCGTTGACGCCGATGCTGAACGAGGCCGGACGACTGGTCGGTGACTTCACCGTCGCCGCACTGCCTGCCGTGCCGTCGGCCGGCAGTGCGGGCGCCGAGCGGTTCATGCTGTTCGGCTCCGGGGTCGCTGAGCGTTATCACCAACGCTGGTTCGACGCCCGGCTGCCGGCTGCGGGTGACCAGGTGGCGTACCGGACGCTCGGCAACGGGCTGACCGGGTTGGCTCTCGCCGGCCCCGCGTCCCGCGAGATGTTGCAGGGCCTGACCGACACCGACCTGTCGGCGGGCGCGTTCAACTTCCTCGACATCGCGCGGATCGACGTCGAGATGGTGCCGGTTCTCGCCGGGCGGATCTCGTTCACCGGTGACCTGGGCTACGAGTTGTGGGCGGAGCCCACCTATCAGCAGCGGCTGTTCGACGTGCTGGCCGAGGCGGGCGAGCCTTTCGGGTTGCGGCTGTTCGGCGCGAGCGCGCTCAACTCGCTGCGGCTGGAGAAGTCGTACGGCTCGTGGGCGACGGAGTACCGGCCGGTGTACGACCCGTACGAGGCGGGTCTCGGGATGTTCGTCAAGCCGGCGAAGGGCAAGTTCGTCGGTCGTGACGCGGCCGAGGCGGTGCGCGAGCGAGGGCCGGGCCGGCGGCTGGTGACGTTCACCGTCGACGCAGCCGACGCCGACGTGATCGGTGACGAGCCGATCTGGCACAACGACGAGGTGGTCGGCTGGGTGACATCCGGCGGGTATGCGCACGCCTCGCAGGCGTCGGTGGCGCTGGGTTATGTACCGGCGGCGCTAGCGTCCGCCGACAACGGCTTCTCGATCGAGGTGCTGGGTCAACGCCGCGCGGCCCGCCGGCTGGACGAGTGCCTGTTCGACCCGAGCGGCTCGCGGATGCGCGGCTAAGCCTGCCCGCCGCCACCGTCGAGCGCGCGCCGAGCCGAGGCGGCCGACGGGCGGCGCTCAGCCCAGGGTGAATGGGTCGCGGGTCTGACCGGTCAGCTCCACCCACACCGCCTTGGTCTCGGTGTAGTCGCCGATGGCGGCGATGCCGTTCTCACGGCCGATGCCGCTGGCTCCGACCCCGCCGAAGGGTACGTGCGGCGCGACCACCCGGTACGCGTTGATCCACACCGTCCCGGCCCGCAGCGCCGCCGCCACCCGGTGCGCACGGTGCACGTCCTTGGTCCACACCGACCCGGCCAGGCCGAACTCGGTGCCGTTGGCCAGCTCGACCGCCTCGGCCTCGTCGGCGAACGTGGACACGGTGACCACCGGGCCGAAGATCTCCTCGCGGACCGCCCGCATGTCCGGGGTGGTGTCGATCAGCACCGTGGGCCGTACGAAGTAGCCGCCGAGGTCATCGACTGGCTCGCCGCCGCAGACGATGGTGGCGCCCTCGGCCCGGGCGTCGGCGAAGTGGCTGAGCACGGTGTCGTACTGCCGGTCGGTGGCCATCGGACCCATCTCGGTGTCGGGGTCCAGCGGGTTGCCGATCGTGATGGTTGCGGCCCGGCCCGCGATGCGCTCGACCAGCGCCTCCGCGACGTCCTCGTGCACCACCACACGGGACCCGGCCATGCAGGTCTGCCCGGACGCGGCGAACACCCCGGCGACGACCCCGTTGGCGGCGGCGTCGAGGTCGGCATCGGCGAAGATCACCTGCGCCGACTTGCCGCCCAGCTCCAGCGACACCCGGGTCAGGTTGTCTGCCGCGGCCTTGGCCACCTGGCGACCGACCTGGGTGGAGCCGGTGAACGCGATCTTGTCGATGCCCGGGTGCGCTGCCAGCGCCTTGCCGACGTCGGGACCCCACCCGGTCACGACGTTCACCACGCCCGGGGGGAAGCCGGCCTCGTCCACCAGCGCGGCGAACGCCAGAGTGCTCACCGGGGTGTAGTCGCTGGGCTTGACCACCATGGTGCAGCCGGCCGCGAGCGCGGGGGCGAGCTTCCAGGCGAGCAGCAGCAGCGGGGAGTTCCACGGCACGATCGCGGCGACCACCCCGACAGGCTCGTGCCGGGTGTAGACGAGGTAGTTCGCCTTGTCCGAGGGGATCACCGCGCCCTCGTGCTTGTCGGCGAGCCCGGCGTAGTAGTGGAACCACTCCGGTAGGTAGGCCATCTGGCCGGTCATCTCTCGCAGCAGCTTGCCGTTGTCGCGGGTCTCCAGCTCGGCGAGCTGTTCGGCGTCTCGGGCGATCAGGTCGCCGAGACGGCGCAGCAGGTGGCCCCGCTGGGTGGCGGTGAGGTCACGCCATGGGCCGCCCAGCGCCGTACGGGCCGCGGCGACCGCTGCGTCGACGTCATCGGCGCCGGCGTCGGGGACCCGCGCCCACGGCGCGCCGGTGTAGGGGTCGATCGAGTCGTAGGTGTGCCCGGACAACGCGCTCACGGGCTTACCGTCGAGCACCATCAGGTGCTGAGCGACGACCTCACCGCGTGACGTGCTGGTCATAACGCCTCCCAAAGGTGCCGGGCCAGCCAAAGTCTCGCCAGGCTGGCAGACATCGGCAGGCCACGACAAGATCCCCCGGGGCCTGGCTTCAGACGGTGATGACGACCTTGCCGCGCACGTGCCGCTCGGCGTTCAACGCCAGTGCCTCGCCGGCCCGCTCAAGCGGAAACGTCTCGGCAACGTCGACAGCCAGTGAGCCGTCGGCGACCAGGGTCAGCAGCCGACCGAGCATGTCCGCGTCGGGCCGGACGAATACATAACTGCCGCCGACATCGGCGACCGCCTCGGGGTCGACGACCGACGCGACCGTGCCGCTGTCAGCGAGCAGTTTGGGTGTGGCCGCCAAAGCGTCCCCGCCGATCAGGTCGATGATCACGTCGACACCCTGCGGTGCCAGCTCACGGACCCCGTCGACCAACCCGTCGCCATAGGTGACGGGTTGGGCGCCCCAGCCGCGCAGCACCTCGTGGTTGGCCTCGCTGGCGGTGCCGATCACCCGGGCTCCGCGGTGCAGCGCCAGCTGGGTGGCGAACGAGCCGACCCCGCCGGTGGCTGCGTGCACGAGTACGGTCAGCCCCTCGCGTACGCCGGTGGCGTCCAGTAGTTGCTCGGCGGTCAGCCCCGCCAGCGGCACGGCGGCAGCCTGAACCAGGTCGACACCGTCCGGCACGCGGGCGACGGACCGGACCGGCACCGCGGTGCGCTCGGCGAAGGTGCCGTACTGCACGTGGTCCTCCCGGTCGTACGCGGCGACCCGGTCGCCGACCGACACCTCGCGCACGGCGGGACCGACGGCAAGCACGGTGCCCGCCACATCCCAGCCGGGCACCATCGGCAGGTGGTGCGGGATGAAGCCCTGCAGGTATCCGGCGATGATCATCCAGTCGACGGGGT
>JBBSMN010000156.1:0-7366 GCA_038233135.1 Propionibacteriales bacterium | reverse complement strand
GACGGCACCTTCCGCTCCGACGACGAGCTGCAGCGGCTGTACGCCGACGCCGGGGTCGACTTCGGCAAGGACACCATCGCCTACTGCCGCATCGGCGAGCGCAGCGCGCACACCTGGTTTGTGCTGCACGAGCTGCTCGAGCAGGCGAACGTGAAGAACTACGACGGCTCGTGGACCGAGTACGGCTCGTTGGTCGGCGTGCCGGTCGCGGTCGGCGACGAGCCGGGTGCAGCCTGATGTGCGGCGCCACAGCCGGTGGCCCGTCGCTCGACGGCGTCGATCTCAAGCAGCAGGCGGTCATCCAAGGCGTGGTGACCCGGGCCGGTGAGCCGGTCGGCGGGGCGTACGTGCGGCTGCTCGACCGTACCGGCGAGTTCACCGCCGAGGTGCCGACATCGGCGACCGGGCAGTTCCGCTTCTTCGCCGCTGAGGGCGACTGGACCGTCCGTGCGCTCGCCCCAGAGGCGGTGCCGGCCGACCGGGTCGTTGCCGCTCGTACCGGTGGGGTGGCCGAGGTCGACTTGGCCCTCGACGCCATCTGACCCTTTGCGGGGGCGGGCGGGGTGTCGGTCAGGCCCTGCCGAAGTCGTCGGCGAACCGCTCGATGTCGTCGTCGCCGAGGTACGGGCCGCGGCCTACCTCGACCACCACCAGGGCGGTCCCGCCGTGATTGGCCAGCCGGTGCAACTCTCCGACGGCAATGTCGATGCTGCCCGCGGCGCCCAACTCGACCTCGGCGGCGCCGACAGTTGTGGTTGCCACACCACGAACCACGTGCCAGTGCTCGCTACGATACCGGTGCCGCTGCAGCGACAGCCGCCGGCCGGGTAGCACCTCCAGCCGCTTCACCTGAAAGCCGTCGCCCTGGTCGATGAGCCGCACCTGACCCCACGGGCGTTCATCGATCCACCCAGCGGGCGACCTGCCGGGCAGGTCGGCGGAGGGCCGAGTCACGAGGCGGAACTGTACCCGGCGACGGGCGAGCGCCCTGGGCTGATCAGTTGACCTTCTTCGGGTCCTTCAGCGCGCCGGACTCGTCGCCAAACCTGCGGACGTACCTGCGCAGTTTCTCCTCGCGGACCGCGTCCCACAACGCCGAGGTCTGCTTCTTCGCCAACAGCACGATGCTCGAGCCGGAGCCGGTCTCGCCGTAGCGGCCGAGTGGTGCGGTGACGAAGACGACGTCGTCGCTCTCCAGTCCGCGCAGCGACAGCGTCAGGTCGCGGATCTTGTCCGGGGTGAACCCCTCGTCGACGTACAGGTTGTCCACGACCGCCTTGAGCATCTTGGCGAAGGTGATGGGGTCACTGAAGACGCCCTGGTCGAGCATCTTCTCCATCATGGCCCGCATGAAGTTCTGTTGGCGGGCGATGCGGTCAAAGTCGCCGTTCTCCAACCCATAACGAGTGCGGACGTAGGCGAGCGCCCGCCTGCCCTCGAGCGTCTCGTACCCACGCTCCCACGTGACGCCCTGGCTGTCGTCGTTGATCGGCTCGGGGATGAACACCTCGACGCCACCAAGCGCGGTCGAGATGTCCTTGAACCCGGTCCAGTCGACGATCGCCAGGTGGTCCATCCGCAGGTCGGTGAGGTGCTCGATGGTGGAGACATAGCCCGTCGGTCCGTACCGCGAGAACGCCGCGTTGATCTTGTCCTCGCCTCGCGGCTTGCCCTGCTCGTCGTAGATCGTGACGTAGGAGTCCCGCGGGATGGAGATCAGGTACGCCTGCTGTCGCCCGGCCGGGATGTGCATGATCATGATGGTGTCGCTGCGCAGCTTGCCGTTCTCCCACTCGGGCGCTGCTAGCGCTGCACCGGTGTCCACGTTGTCGCCGTCGTTGTCGCCGTTGTCGGCACCGCCGAGCAGGATGTTGAGCGACCGGCCGGCATCGTCGACCGGCTCGCCGCTGCCGCCGACGCTGCCCACCGCGATCCTCGGCCGCGACTCATCACTCAGAGTCTGGCTCGGGCCGGCGAAGCTCTGCGGCTCGATCAGCCCGTTGAGGTAGTACAACCATCCGCCGGCGCCCAGCGCCAGCACCAGCAGGAGGCTGACCGCTGCCGTCCACCACTTGTGCCGGACAAACCAGTTGCGGGTCGATGTCGTGCCCGACGCAGCCGTCGCCGATGACCCGGACCCGCTTGCGGGGGATTCTCCCTCCCCAGGGGCGGGCGGCGGCGTGTCGGCGGTCATCGAGCTCCTTCTGTCGGGGACATTGTGCGCGGACTGAGGTGTCCGCGGCCAACCGAACGGCAAAAGTCGGCCATAAGCACGACGAACGCCGTCAGAAGGAAGTTCCTGGGCGCGGCCTGCTCAACGCTCCAAGAGCACCGTAACTGGACCGTCGTTGACCAGCTCAATGGCCATGTCCGCACCGAAGACCCCCCGCGAGACGTCAGCACCGAGCGCAACCAGCGCGGCGCAGAACCGTTCGTAGAGAGGCTCGGCGACCGACCCCGGCGCAGCCGCACCCCAACTCGGCCGGCGCCCCTTGCGGGCGTCCCCGTACAGGGTGAATTGGCTGACATCCGTGTCCGAGCAGGACTTCTCGTCGCGCAGGATGCGCAACCCCCACACCTTGAGCGCCAACTCGTCGGCCAGTGTCGCAGTGTCGTCGTGGGTCACCCCGACGAGCACCACCAACCCGGCTCGGCCGATCGAGCCGACGACCTCCCCATCGACCCGTACGGCTGCCGACGTCACCCGCTGCACACGGCTCGCACCCGGCGGAGTCTGACACGCCACCAGCGACCGTCTGGCAGGCTGCCGCGCATGAGTGCAGCGCCCCCGCCACCGCCGAGCACAATGATCACCGTGGCGCCGACGGGCGCCGAGGCCATCAAGGCCGACGTTCCGGCGCTGCCCACCACCACCGACGAGCTGGTCGAGACCGCCATCCGCTGCGAGCGGGCCGGTGCGGCGATGGTGCATGTACACATCCGCGACGACGAGGATCGGCCGACGCTCGATCGCCGGCGTCTGACCGACACGGTCGCGGCGCTCCGCGAGCAGACGGACCTGCTGGTGCAGCTGTCCACCGGCGGGTCGGTGACCGACCCGTTCGAGGACCGGCTGCGGGTGTTGGACGCGCGCCCAGACTCGTGCTCGCTCACGATGGGCACCGTCAACTTCGGCGACGCGGTGTTCCTCAACCCCTGGCCGTTTATCGTCGAGCTCTATCAGGCCAGCCAGGCCGCCGAGGTCGTGCCGGAGTTCGAGCTGTTCGACCTTGGCCACGTCGCTGCGTTGCACCGGCTGCTCGATGCTCACGGGCTGCCGTACGGCGGCCGGGTGCACTGCGACCTCGTCATGGGGGTGCCGGGGGGTATGCCGGGCACGGCCGCGGCGCTGGTCGCCGCGGTGGCCGCACTGCCGCCGCAGACCACCTCGTGGAGCGCCACCGGCATTGGCCGCTGCGCGCTGCCGGGCGCGTTGGCGGCGCTCAGCGCCGGCGGACACCTGCGCGTGGGCATGGAGGACACCGTCTCGTACGCCCGCGGGCGGCCGGTCGCGCACAACGCCGAGCTGGTGCAGCGCGCGTCGGCGCTGGCCGAGGTCGCACAGCGGCCAGCGATGAGTCCTGCCGCGGCCCGCGACCTGCTGCAGGTGCGCACGGACGCTGCTCGTTAGGATTGGTGCCATGCTCGAAGCCTCGTTGATCGCCTTGCTCGCCGTGACCGGGCTGGCCATCACGTGGGTGTCGGTGATTGTTCTCTACAACCTGTACAAGGGTCAGAGCTGACCGGTCGCGTGACGATGCCTTTCGAGATTCCGGCTGACCTGCACGCCGACCTGATGCCGTACGCCTGGCTGGTCGGGCAGTGGCAGGGCTCCGGGCACGGCGACTACCCCAGCATCGACACGTTCCAGTTCGGCCAGGAGGTCGCATTCGCCCACGACGGCCGACCGTTTCTGCACTACTTCAGCAGGACCTGGTTGGTGGACGACGAGGGAAACACGCTGCGGCCGGCGGCGCTGGAGACTGGATTTCTGCGCCCCAGGCCCGACTCCGAGTGCGAGTTGGTGCTCGCACACCCGACCGGTTTTGCCGAGGTCTGGTACGGCCATGTCGACGGCGCGAAGATCGAGCTCGGCACCGATGTGATCGCCCGCACCCAGTCGGCGAAGGAGGTCACCGCCGGCAGCAGGCTGTATGGCCTGGTTGATGGCGATCTGCTGTGGGCCTACGACATGGCCGCCGAGGGGCACCCGTTGCAGTCACACCTGTGGGGCCGCCTCGTGCGCCAACCACCCACCACCGGCGCCTGACCACCACCCCCAGGCGGCCACACCCCGGCGCCCATCCCCCGAGCGCCCACCCCCAGAGCGCCCATCCGCGCATTTCGTACTCGGCTGCCGGTACGAAATGCGCGGATCGCGAGCAAGTAGGGGTCAGGCCATCGCCCCGACGTCCTCCGGCTTGAAGTCCGGGAACACTTGCGACAGCGAGGCGTCAGGGAACCGCTTGGCGACGATCTCAGCGAAGACCGAGCGATAGTCCAACGAGACCCCGAGATCCCCGTCGACGAGCTCGGCGCTGTCCAGCCCGGGCCAGCGGCCGTGCACCTCGCCGCCCTTGACCCCGGCGCCGAGCAGCAGCATGCAGTTGCCGTAGCCGTGCTCTGCACCAGCGCTGCCGTTCTCGCTGATCGTCCGGCCAAACTCGCTGATGGTCACCAGGGTGACACGGGCGGCATCGGCGCCCAGCTCGGTGAAGAAGGCCGCTAGCGACTCTGACATCGTCCGCACCATCGACGTCAGCTCACCGTCGTCGACGGTGCCGATGTCGGTGTGGTGATCCCATGATCCGTAGTCGATGGTGACGACCTGGGTGCCCACGTCGGCGCGGATCAGCCGCGCGGTCTGCTGCAGCGAGGTCGCAAGATCTCCGTCTGGATACTGCGCGCCGTTCTGTACGGGCTCGGTGGTGCGGGCCAGCGTGGACAGGTCCCTGGTCACCTGCAAGGTCGAGGCCATGCCGGTGCCCAACAGCGAGGTGTCGCCCTTCCACAGCTGTTCCAGCGCGCTGCGGGTGCGGTCCTGGATCTCCACCGGGGTGTCACCGCTCAGCAGGGACATGTTGCTCAGGCCAGAGACCGCCATCGTCTCGGCCGGCCCGAAGAGCGCCGTCGGCGCCATCGGGGTGCCCAGCTGGATCGCCTGATTGGGCACCCCGATCCCGGTGAGCCCGACCATCCGGTTGATCCAACCGACGCGATCGGGGGAGCCAGGGTCGGCGTCCTCGACCCGCTCCATCGCGCTGAAATGGCTGCGGTCCGGCTGCGGCATGCCCACCGCCTGGACCGCCCCGAACCCGCCGTCGGTCCACATCTGCTCTAGCGGCGCGAAGCCCGGGTGCAGACCGAACATCTCGTCTCGGACCAGCAGGCTCTCGGGTGGGACCGCAATCGTGGGGCGGGCCGCCGCATAGCCGGGGTCGCCGTGCGGCACCACGAGCGACAGCCCGTCACTGCCACCGCGCAGACTGAGCACCACCAGCACGCTGCCGCCCGCAGGAGCACCGCCGTGGGCCTCGGTGAACACGTCGCCGACGACGCTGGTGAGGACTCCGAGGCCGCCGACGACGCCGATCCCCTTGAGGAACGTACGCCGCGACGTACGGAAGTCGCGACACCCGCAGGCGTAGTCGCTGGGCGTGGCCATCGATCTCCTCACCGCTTCATGTGTGCGGGGCTGTTCAGCATGGTCGCGAGCAGCTGGGACATGCGCCACTCACCGAACTCGGCGGCCGTGCGGACTTCCTGTCCGGCGGGCATGTCGACCACCTGCAGCACGGCCCGCTGCATCTGCGGGGTTGCGGGCAGCTGCAGCACCTGGCGGGACACGTGGTCGACGATGACGTCCAGCGACGCCGGCAGGACGGGCAGCTGGTCGGCCAGGGGCGGATAGACCACGCCGTACGGCTCCTTCCACCGGTTGGCCAGCACCTGATGCAGGTACAGCGAGCCGAGCATCCGCCCGACCGAGCTCCAGGCGGCGCCGACGTCGGGGAACCCGGCCGGTGAGTGCCAGCCGAACGGCATCACTCCCAACAGCTGCAGCTGCCAGGTGACGGCGCGCCCGAAGTCCGCCGCGGTCTTGGGGCGCCACGCCCGCGCACCCAACGCGCGGAAGCAGGCGATCGCGTCCTCGGCGGGTGTCCGGATCTTGCCCGAAGCGGAGCCCGTGAAGTCGGGGTGGCTGTGCAGGGCGAGCAGCGTGGCCTTGATGTCGGTGCCCGACGACAGGTACGCGGCAGCAACCACATCGACGATCGCCTCAGACGGCTGGTCGGCGACGAAGCGTACGCAGAGCCGGGTCGCGATCCGCCGCGCGGTGCGAGGGTGGTGCGCCAGGTAGCTCAGATATCGCGCGGTGATGCCGCGGCCGTCCGCGCTGGCGTTGGCCTCCTGGAAGTCCAGCACCGACACGGGGCCGGTCCAGTGGTGCGCCGCGGAGTAGTACGAGGCGAAGCTGTCCATGCCGTCCACCCGCCAGCCGGACAGGATGCGCGCCGAGTCGAGGACCTCCTCCTCGGTGTATCCCGTTCCGACCCCGACTGTGTGCAGCTCGAGCAGCTCGCGGCCGAGGTTCTCGTTGATCGCCTCCTTGGTCGACAGCGCATTGTCGAGGTAGAGCCCCATGGCCGGGTGCAACGTCGTGGCGGGCAGCATATCGTCGAACCGGCCCAGGGCGTGCTGCCGTATCAACGCGTCGTACCCCTGCCGGAACGGCCAGGCACTGGCGTCCAGCAAGGGGACGTGCAGCAGGTTGGACCAGAACTCGACCATGGTCTCGAACAGCTGGCGGCGGCTGTACGTACGGCGCAGGATCGTCCACCGGGCCAGGGCCGCCGTAGCCTCGTAGGGTGAGGAGCTGCCGCTGGCGGTAGCGGCGACGAGCTGGTCGGGGGGCGCGTCGAGGTAGCCGAACCACGACCGCATGGCCGTTGCCTCGCTGTCGGGCACCGACTCGGGGGCGAGTTGGGCCTCGAACCACTGCGCCGAACCGCCGAGCTCGCGAGCATCCGCGACCAGGGCCGGCGTCACGCCATAGCTGAACCGGCTCAAGACGTGACGCAGCGCCGGCCCGGCAACGCTGGGTTTGGCAGACACCCCTCCATCATTAACGGGCTCGCGGCCCGACCGCAGCATCTGCGCGGACTTCTGCCCGTTCGGACGGTGGGTGGTCCCGCCACCCCAGGCGCCCATCCGCGCCCACCCCCCAGGCGCGGATCGCGAGCGGGGGATGGGGCTGCCTAGACTCTGGTGTTGTGGCGAGCAGCACTGAGGGCGCGGCCGCAGCCGACTGGCGGGCAGAGTTGCGCGCCCGCGGGCTGCGGCTGACCCCACAGCGCGAGCTGGT
>JBBSMN010000155.1:0-7409 GCA_038233135.1 Propionibacteriales bacterium | reverse complement strand
GCTGTTCGCGATGGCCTACCCGTTCGGCAAGTACGACCAGCTTTTCGTGCCGGAGTACAACATGGGCGCGATGGAGAATGCCGGTGCGGTGACGCTGCGCGACGAGTACGTCTTCCGCAGCCGACAGACGCGTGCCGCGTACGAGGGCCGGGCCAACACGATCCTGCACGAGATGGCGCACATGTGGTTCGGCGACCTCGTGACGATGCGCTGGTGGGACGACCTGTGGCTCAACGAGTCGTTCGCGGAGTGGGCGGCGCACCACAGCATGGCCAGGGCGACGCCGTACACCGACGCGTGGACGGGGTTCACCAACGCCCGCAAGAACTGGGCCTACAAGCAGGACCAGCAGCCGTCGACGCACCCGATCGCCGCCGACAACACCGACCTGGAGGCGGTCGAGGTCAACTTTGACGGGATCACGTATGCCAAGGGCGCATCGGCGCTGCGGCAGCTGGTGGCATGGGTCGGTGAGGACGAGTTCGTCGACGGGCTGCGTGGCTACTTCCGCCGCCACGCCTGGGGCAACACTGAGCTGTCCGACCTGCTGCACGCGCTGGAGGAGACCTCTGGCCGCGAGCTGGGCTCGTGGAGCAAGGAGTGGCTGCAGACCGCCGGCGTGAACACGATGCGGCCGGTGTTCGACGTGGACGACGACGGCCGCTACACCTCGTTCGCGATCGAGCAGTCCGCCGCCGCCGACTTCCCGACGTTGCGCCGGCACCGGCTCGCCATCGGGCTGTACGGCCGCGACGGGGCACAGCTGGTGCGCCACCGCCGGATCGAGCTCGACGTGCACGGCGCGACGACCGAGGTGGCCGACCTGGTGGGTGAGCAGCAACCCGACCTGCTGCTGCTCAACGACGACGACCTGACCTACACCAAGATCCGTCTCGACGAGCGGTCGTTGGCGACCATGGTGTCAGCCATCGGCGATCTCGCGGACTCGCTGCCGCGCGCGCTCGCGTGGGGGGCGGCCTGGGACATGACACGCGACGCGGAGATGTCTGCCACCGACTACGTCACGCTGGTGCTGCGCGGCGTCGGGAGCGAGTCCGACCTGAACGCCGTCGGCGCCCTGTGCCGGCAGACCCAGGCCGCGGTGTCGACGTACTCCGACCCAGCTGGGCGAGCCGAGCTGAGCGCACGCTGGCAGTCCGAGCTGTGGGCACTCGTCGTGGCGGCGCCGGCGATGAGCGACCACCAGCTCGCCTTCGTCCGCGCGTATGCAGCCGCGAGCGACAGCGATGAAGCCACCGTGCGGCTGCAAGGCCTGCTCGACGGGTCGGCGCCGCTGGACGGGCTGACCGTGGACACCGACCTGCGTTGGTCGCTGGTGACGGCACTGGCCCGCCGCGGCGTGCTCGGCGCCGACGACGTCGCGGCCGAGCACGCCCGCGACGCCACGATCGCCGGTCAGGAGCGGGCGGCGGCGGCGCTGGCCGTACGTCCCCTCGACGAGGCCAAGCGGCAGGCGTGGGATGACGTGGTGGTCCGCGAGGACGTCGCCAACGAGACCCAGCGCTCGATCGCGATCACGTTCCAGGTGGCCGGCCAGGCCGACGTGCTGGCGCCGTACGTCGAGCGCTACCTCGACGTGGCCGCGTCGGTGTGGGAGGCCAAGGGGACCTACCGCGCGTCGCTGATCCTGCGGTGGATGTTCCCGTCGGCGATGGTCGATGCGGACACGGCCGGGCGGGTGCGGGCCTGGCTCGCGCACACCGACGCCAATCCCGCTGCCCGGCGGCTCGTCGGCGAGGGGCTGGCCGACCTCGAGCGGGCGCTGCGGGCCCAGGACCGCGACGCTCGGGGCTGACCACGAGCTATCTGCCGGGGTGCGTTCAGTGCTCCCCGGTGTGCAGGCTCTCGGGTCGCCGGGCGTGGTCGCCGAGCTGGTAGAGCCCGTGGATGATGCCGCCGGCGAGGTCACCCGCGACGAACGACGTCTGCATCGACAGCGCGACCAGTGAGCAGGCGTGATCATCCAGCACCTGGTGCGCGTCCGGGCCGGTCACGATCTCCAGTGCGCGCGCCGGCAGGTCGACAACCAGCAGTACCGCGGTCGCCGGGTCCGGCAGCGCCGCCTGCATCCGACGCGCAGCCACCTGCGGGTCGTCGCCGGTGGCGCCGACGAACACGTGGAAGACCAGCTCTGACATCCGGCCGGCCTCCTTGCGCGCACGCTCGATGCCACGACGCTGGTCGACGGTGAGAGCCTCACCAGCGGGCACCTGCACCACCTGCCTTCTCGCTCGGGCTGGCCGCGGTCGACCCGCTCGGGCCGGAAGGTCTGTGCCCCGCAGCGGCCCCGCTGTCGGAGGGGCCGGACTCCACCTCGGCCGCACCGCCGAACCACTGCGGATCGGTCCACGGATGCTGGCCAGAACCGGCCTGCGGCCCCTTGACGATCCGCGGGAGCAAGATGAGGAGGACGAGGACGGCGGCGATCGCCAACGGGATCCCGCCGAATATCCCCACCAGCACCAGTGCCGACGGCGGATCGTTGTCGGGCCATGGCTCCGGCGTCGATGCGGCAGCCGGCCCGGCCAGCAGCACACCGCAACCGGCGAGCACGCAGGTCAGCACGACGGACGCCGCCCGAGCCACCCGAACAGCCCTCGTACGCATGCCGAGACGATAACGGCATCGAGCCGGCCCGAGAGCAACCCCCTGACGTCGTGCGGCCAGACTGACCGCCATGACCGAGCTGCACGAGCTCACCGCTCTCGACCTGGCCGCGGCCTACCGACGCCGGGACACCTCCCCGCGCGAGGTGGTGGACCACCTGCTGGCCCGCATCGACGCACACTCCGACGCCGTGGGGGCGTTCGTGACCGTCACGGCCTCGGCCGCCCGACAGGCCGCCGACGCCGCGGCAGAGCGGTTGCGACACTCACCGACGGTCGCACCGCCGCTGCTCGGAGTCCCGACGGCGATCAAGGACCTGAACCAGACCGCCGGCGTGCGGACGACGTTCGGCTCGATCGTGACCGCCGACACCGTGCCGCAGGTGTCCGACGAGCTGGTCCTGCGCATCGAACGGGCCGGGCTGATCAGCCTCGGCAAGACCAACACCCCCGAGTTCGGGAGTCCGTGCTACACCGAGCCCGAGGTTGCACCACCGGCCCGCACCGCCTACGACTTGCAGCGCTCCGCGGGCGGTTCCTCCGGCGGCGCGGGTGCGGGCGTCGCCGCCGGGTTGCTGCCGCTGGCCCAGGGATCCGACGGCGGCGGGTCGATCCGCATCCCCGCCAGCGTCTGCGGGCTGGTGGGGCTCAAACCCAGCCGAGGTCGGGTCAGCGCCGCGCCGATCTTCGGCGACGTGAGCGGGCTGTCCGCGGCGGGGTCCCTGGCCACGACGGTGCGCGACGCCGCCGCCCTCCTGGATGCGATGGCAGGTCCGGCGGTGGGCGACCCGACCTGGGCTGCGCCGCTGGCCGACGGCGACAGCTTCCTTTCCCGGTGCGACCAGACACCGGGGCCGCTACGTATCGCCCGCTTCAGCACCCCGCCCATCGCCGACGGCCCGGTGCATGCCGAGGTGCTCGCCGGATACGAGCGCGCTGCGGCCCTGCTCGACGAGATGGGCCACCGGGTGGAGCAGGTCGACCTGAGTCTGCCGGACTCGACGGTGTCGGTGTTCGAGACGGTCTGGTCGGTCGGTGCAGCGTCCTGGCCGCTGCCGGACGCGGCCGAGGCCCGCCTGCGCCCGTTCACCCGCTGGCTGCGCGACCGCGGCCGCGCGGTGTCCGGACCCGGGTTCGCGGCCGCCCTGGTCGGCATGCGCCAGGCGGCTGCGACCGTCCTGCGCACCCTCGCGCCGTACGACGTCGTGCTCACCCCGACGCTGGCTCAGCCACCGGCGCTGGTGGGCGGACTGCGCGACGATGATGACCCGGCGGCCGACTTCGAGGCACAGAAGCGGTTCACTCCGTTCACCGCGGCGTGGAACGTCACCGGGATGCCGGCGGTGTCGCTGCCCATGCACTGGACCCCCGAGGGGCTGCCTGTCGGCGTCATGCTCGCGGGCCGCCCGGGCGAGGACGCGCTGGTCGTCTCGCTCGCCGCCCAGATCGAGGCAGCCTGCGCGGTCAATGGTCGCTGGCCGCACCCGGCCACACCCTTCACCGCCGCGCACGGGCACCGCTGGGTGACGGGGCAATGGGCGTGAGCCAGCACACGTCCCGGCCTGCTGGTTTGAGCTGCGGCACCGACGTTCTCTAGCGTCGCAGCGTGCTCCCGACTTCCACACCCTTCGCCGACGGCAAGCTCGACTGCGAGACGACCGACAACCTGTGCCGGCTCGTCTACCGCTTCACGGACAACGAGACCGCGGCCGAGACGGTGCAGTGGCTCATAGCCAAACCGTTCGCCATCGCCGCACTCATCATCGGAGCGATCGTGGCGCGGTGGATCGTACACCGGCTCATCGACCGGCTCTTCACCAAGGCGGGCGGCGTCAAGGCGCCCGGGATGCTCCAGCGCGCCAAGGCCACCGAGAAGCTCGCCGGGGCCAACCCGGCGACCTTCGAGCGTCGCGCCCAGCGCGCGGACACCATGGGTTCGCTGCTCAAGTCGATCGTCACCGGCGTGGTCCTCGTGGTGGTCGGCTTCATGGTGATCGCCGAGCTCGGCTACAACATCGCTCCGCTGCTCGCCAGCGCCGGCATCCTGGGGGTGGCGATCGGCTTCGGCGCGCAGAGCCTGGTGTCGGACTTCCTGTCCGGTGTCTTCATGATCTTCGAGGACCAGTACGGCGTCGGTGACGTCGTCGACATCGGCGAGGCGACCGGCTCGGTGGAGGCGATCGGGCTGCGCGTCACCCGGCTGCGCGACGTCAACGGGACCGTCTGGTACGTCCGCAACGGTGAGATCTCGCGGGTCGGCAACATGAGCCAGAACTGGTCGCGCACGGTGCTCGACATTCCCGTCGCGTACGGCGAGGACCTCGGCCGCATCCGCGAGATCCTTGGGGAGACCGCGGACGAGCTGTACGCAGACGAGCAGTACCGCGCGGTCATCCTGGAGGAGCCGGAGGTATGGGGTGTCGAGCGCTGGGACGCCGACGCGGTCATCGTCCGAGTCGTGCTCAAGACCGCGCCGCTGGAGCAATGGAACGTCGCGCGCGAGCTGCGCGAGCGCATCAAGGACCGCTTCGACGAGCTCAGCATCGAGATCCCCTTCCAGCAGCGGGTGGTGTGGATGCGTCAGGGTGAGCCGATCGACTACCAGACCGACAGCCGGCCGGCCGGCGACTCCGACGGGGACTCCGACGGGGACTCCGGCGGGGACTCCGGCGGGGACTCCGGCGGGGGCCATGAGGCGGACGACTCGCGGTCTTAGGGGCCGGCTGATCTGCGGGACGGCCGGGCAGCCGCGACCATGGACAGATGACGACCGAGACCCGCCACTGCCTGGTCACCGGCGCCACCGGCTACGTCGGTGGCCGGCTGGTGCCCGAGCTGCTCGCCGCCGGCCACCGGGTGCGGGTCATGGCGCGCGACCCGAGTCGCGTACGCGGGCACGACTGGTCCGACGACGTCGAGGTCGCCGAGGCGGACGCGACCGACCCGGCAGCCGTCGCCAAGGCTCTGCACGGCATCGACGTCGCCTACTACCTGCTGCACTCGATCGGCAGTGGCGCCGGGTTCGCCGACACCGAGGCCGACATCGCCCACACGTTCGCGGCCGCGGCCGACGAGGCCGGTGTGCAGCGGCTGGTCTACCTCGGTGGCCTGTCGCCGCAGGACGAGGAGCTCAGCACCCACATGGCCTCCCGGCGGCGGGTCGGCCAGATCCTGCTGGACTCACCGGTCCCGACCGTGGTGCTGCGCGCGGCGGTCGTGATGGGGTCGGGCTCGGCGAGCTTCGAGATGCTGCGCTACCTCACCGAGCGGCTGCCGGTGATGGTCACCCCCAAGTGGGTGGACAGCAAGCTGCAGCCGATAGCGATCCGCGACGTGCTGCGCTACCTCGTCGCGGCGGCGACCATGCCTGCCGAGCTGAACCGCGCCTTCGACGTCGGCGGTCCGGACGTGCTGACGTACAAGGAGATGATGCAGCGCTACGCCGCCGTGGTCGGCCTGCGCAAACGGCGGATGATCCGGGTGCCGGTGCTGACGCCCCGCCTGTCGAGCCACTGGGTCGGCCTGGTGACCCCGGTGCCGAGCGCGCTGGCCAAGCCGCTGGTCGAGTCGGTCAAGCACACCTCGGTGATCGGCGAGCACGACATCGCCGAGCACGTGCCCGACCCGGCGGAAGGGCTCATCGGCTTCGACCGTTCGGTCGAGCTTGCCCTGACCCGGATCCAGAGCATGCACGTGCCCACCCGCTGGTCATCGGCGAGCACAGCCGGCGCGCCGAGCGACCCCCTGCCCTCCGACCCCGACTGGGCCGGCGGTGACCTGTACGTCGACGAGCGCACGCGTGAGGTCAGTGCCCCACCGGAGGCGCTGTGGCGGATCGTGGAGGAGATCGGTGGCGAGAACGGCTGGTACTCGTTCCCGCTCGCCTGGCGGGTGCGTGGTCTGCTCGACCGGCTCAGCGGAGGGCCCGGCCTCCGGCGGGGCCGCCGGGACCCCCGCGACCTCGTCGTCGGGGACGTGCTGGACTTCTGGCGGGTCGAGGAGGCCGACGACGGCCGGTTCCTCCGGCTGCGGGCCGAGATGCGGCTACCCGGCCTGGCCTGGCTCGAGCTGGAGGTCGGATCGACCGAGGGCGGCACCACGACCTTCCACCAGCGGGCGCTGTTCCACCCCCGCGGCCCGTTCGGTCATGCGTACTGGTGGTCGGTGTATCCCTTCCACGGTGTCGTGTTCGGCAGCATGCAGCGCAACGTCGCCCAGGCCGCTGAACGGTTGGCCGCCGACCCCCAGGCAGACCTTCGCCCCTGACCGCGCGCCGCCATGCCCCGCCATGCGCCGCCATGCCCCGCCATGCGCCGAGTGCGGCGTACGCGGTCACCGGGGGCGACTCCGGTGACTCACAACACCGCACTCGACACCAGCCAGCGCACGGGCTGGTCCGGCCAGCATCACCAGGCTCACGTCCACGAGGCAAGATGGGGTCGTGAGCGCACCCACGCAGCAGACGTTCTACGAGGCGATCGGCGGAGCCGACACGATCCACCGGATCGTGCACCGCTTCTATGCCGGAGTCGCCGCCGACCCCGTCCTGCGTCCGCTCTATCCCGAGGCCGACCTCGGCCCCGCCGAGCGCCGGTTCGCGATGTTCCTCGTGCAGTACTGGGGCGGGCCGACCGACTACTCCGACGAGCGCGGGCACCCGCGCCTGCGGATGCGGCACGCCCCGTTCGCGGTGACGCTGGAGGGGCGCGATCACTGGCTGAGCCACTTTCGCGCCGCGATGGACGAGGCGGAGATGAGTTCCGAGCACGACGCCGAGCTGTG
>JBBSMN010000154.1:0-7439 GCA_038233135.1 Propionibacteriales bacterium | reverse complement strand
GTACCGGCCAGGGCGGTCAGCGTTGGACGCGGTGGCGGTAACCCGGCGGCGGTGCTGGAACAAGGACTGGGTGCTTGATCTGGACATCCGGGCGTTCTTTGACAGCGTCGACCATGACCTGCTGATCAAGGCCGTTGAGGCCAACACCGATGACCGTTGGGTGGTGTTGTATGTGCGGCGCTGGTTGGTCGCACCGATGGCACATCCCGACGGGAGCGTCCAGGACCGGGACCGTGGCACCCCGCAGGGGTCGGCGGTCTCACCTGTTCTGGCGAACCTGTTTCTGCATTACGCGTTCGATGCCTGGATGGCCCGGGAGTTCCCGGCCGTGCGGTTTGAACGTTATGTCGATGACGTGGTGGTTCATGCCGCCACGTTCGGCCAGGCTGAGCGTCTTCGCTCGGCGATCACCACTCGGATGGACGAGGTCGGGCTGGAACTGCACCCGACCAAGACCAAGATCGTGTACTGCAAGGACGACAACCGGCGTGGGCAGCATGAGCACACCGCGTTCACGTTCTTGGGCTACACCTTCCGGACCCGCACGGCACGTAACAAGGACGGGAAGATGTTCGCCTCGTTCTTGCCTGCGGTCAGCCGGGATGCCGTGGTGGCGATGGGTCGACAGGTCCGTAGGTGGCGTGTCCATCTGCGGGTCGGTGCCAGCCTCGCGGACCTCGCCCGGTGGATGAATCCCATCGTGCGGGGATGGATGCAGTACTACGGTGCGTTCAACCGCACCGAGATGTATCCCTTGCTGCGCCGCATCAATACCTACCTGGTGCGGTGGGCCCGCAAGAAGTATCGAGCGTTGCACGGGTTCAAGAAGGCCAAGGCCTGGTGGCAGGGGCTCTGCGCCCGCTACCCCCGCGGGTTCGCCCAGTGGGCCTGGACCCGAGACTTCCTTCCAACAGGATGGTAAGAGCCGTGTGACGGGAGACTGTCACGCACGGTTCTGTGGGAGCCGGGGGGTGAGGGTCCCCCCGGCCACCCGACTGGATGGTGCTTGGCGAGGTGACGTGAAGCGGGCGCACCTCCCGAGCAAGATCTGAAGCCACGAAATCTGATCAGGGTCGGCGTTGACGCGCCGGCTCGGGAAGGTACGCCCATGCTCAAGGTAGTCCAGAAGAACACCGAGGCCAGCGACGAGAACGTCGCGGCGGCCGGCGGGTCGTTGCTCGATGAGATCGTGCGTGACGGCGCCCAGCAGATGCTGGCCGCGGCGTTGCAGGCTGAGGTCGCCGCCTACATCGAGGCGTTCGCCGAGGAGGTCGACGACGTGGGCCGGCGGCTGGTGGTCCGCAACGGCTTCCACGCCGAGCGGGAGGTCACCACCGCCGCGGGCGCGGTGCCGGTCCGGGCGCCGCGGGTCAACGACAGGCGGATCGACCCGGTGACCGGTGAGCGCAAGCGGTTCGCCTCGGCGATCCTGTCGGCCTGGGCGCGGAAGTCGCCGCGGGTCGCGGAGGTGTTGCCGCTGCTGTACCTGCACGGCCTGTCCAGCCTCGACTTCGCCCCGGCGCTGGAGCAGTTCCTCGGCACCGGCCACGGCCTCTCGCCGGCCACGATCACCCGCCTGACCAAGGACTGGCAGGACGAGGCCGCCGCGTTCGGCAAGCGCTCGCTGAAGGACACCGACTACGTCTACGTGTGGGTCGACGGGATCCACCTCAAGGTCCGCCTGGAGCAGGACAAGGTGTGCCTGCTGGTCATGATCGGCGTCCGTGCCGACGGCACCAAGGAGCTGATCGCGCTCGACGACGGCCACCGCGAGAGCTCCGAATCGTGGGCCGACCTGCTCCGCTCGGCCAAGCGGCGCGGGATGCGGGCCCCGGTGCTCGCGGTCGGGGACGGTGCGCTGGGGTTCTGGAAGACGCTGCGCGAGGTGTTCCCCGACACCCGGGAGCAGCGGTGCTGGTGGCACAAGATCGGCAACGTGCTGGCCGCGCTGCCCAAGTCGGTCCACAAGGACGCCATGGCCGCGCTCGCCTGGCGTCGACGCTGGCCGATCGCCGTCGCCGCGGTCGTCATCGCCACCAACATGGCTCTCAACCCCGACGGTCAGCTCTCCACCCTGCTGGCGCTGGTGCTCGTCTCCTTCACCGTGGGTGCCGAGGTTGACCCGCCGCGCTCCTTCGTGGGTCTTGCGGTGGTCGGGGTCCCCTTCCTGGTCGCGATGGTCCTGGACAGCCTCGAGCCGAGTGACGTCGCGGCGGCGATCGTCTTCCTCGGCGGACCCTTCGCCGTCGGCGTCGGCGTGCGGGAGCGGGTCGCCCGCCTCGCGTCGGTGGAGGCCCGGGCGCAGGTCGCCGAGCACGAGCAGCGGGAGCGGGCCGCGGCCGCCGTGGCGGAGGAGCGCGCGCGCATCGCCCGGGAGCTGCACGACATCGTGTCCCATTCGATCAGCGTGGTGACGATCCAGACCCAGGCGGTGCGCCGACGGCTCGGTCCAGAGCACGAGGACGAGGCACGTGACCTGGCCGCCGTAGAGACCGTCGCCCGCCAGGCGCAGTCGGAGATGCGCCGGCTGTTCGGGGTGCTGCGCAGCGGCGACGCCGCTCCCGACCTGGCGCCGCAACCTGGCCTCGGCCAGCTCGACCGGCTGCTGCAGCAGGTGCGCTCGGCCGGCCTACTGGTCGACCTGCGCGTCAGCGGGGAGCCGACGCCGCTGCCCCCGGGCGTCGACCTGGCGGCGTACCGCATCGTGCAGGAGGGCCTCACCAACACCTTGCGGCACGCGCACGCCCACCGCGCGTGCGTGCACCTCTCGTACGGCCACGCCTGCCTCGACGTGGTGGTCGAGGACGACGGGCGTGGGCCACGGGTCGGCTCCGGCGGCCATGGGTTGGTGGGGTTGCGGGAGCGGGTGGCGCTGTACGGAGGCCGCCTCGAGGCCGGCCCGGGACGCGCCGGCGGTTACCGCCTCGCGGTGAGCCTGCTGGTCTGGGAGCCCGCGTGACCACTGTGCTGATCGCGGACGACCAGGGGATGGTGCGCGCCGGCTTCCGCTCCCTGCTCGACGGCGAGCCCGGACTGCACGTGGTCGGCGAGGCGGCGGACGGCGAGCAGGCGCTCCGCCTGGTCCGCCAACTGCGACCCGACGTCACCTTGATGGACATCCGCATGCCGGTGCTCGACGGGATTACGGCGACCCGCCGGCTGGTCACCGAGGCTCCCGACACTCGCATCCTCGTGCTGACGACCTTCGACCTTGACGAGTACGTCTTCGAGGCCCTGCGGGCCGGTGCCTCCGGTTTCCTGCTCAAGGACGCACCGGCGGAAGAGCTGGTGGCGGCGATCCGGGTCGTCGCGTCCGGTGACGCGCTGCTCGCGCCGGGAGTGACCAGGCGGGTCGTGGACGCGTTCGTCCGGCAGCAGCCGCGACCAGGCGTCCGCGGCGACGAGGCGGCGGCGCTGACGCCGCGGGAACTGGAGGTGCTGATCCTGCTGGCTCGTGGGCTCTCCAACGCCGGCATCAGCGAGGAACTCGTCGTGTCCGAAGCCACCACCAAGACTCACGTCAGCAACGTGCTGGCCAAGCTCGGGCTGCGCGACCGCGTGCACGCCGTCATCTACGCCTACGAGACCGGCGTCGTCCGCGCGGGGGAGGAGAGCGCGAACGATCCTCCGTCGGGCGCCTGAGCCTCGAATCGGGGCCGCGGCCGATGCGTCGGCGCCGCCGGCGGCAGCACCGTGGAGTCCCCATCTAAACAGGAGGCCCATCGTGTCCACCACCGCCCGTGCCGATCTCGACGACCTGCCAGGGCCCGCCCCCGGTAGTGCTCCCGCTTCCGGCCCGGCCGAGGGCCACGCCGGCCGGACCGCCCGCCGGGTCTTCCTCGCCGCTGCGCCGGTCCTCGCCGGTGTCTGGGCGGTCGTCGGCGCGGCCGCCGACCCGGCCGTCGGCCAGGACGGCCGCCCGCTGTTGGAGGCGTACGCCGCCAACCCCGACGCGCTGCAGTGGAAGTCCGTCGGCCTGCACTTCGCGTACGCCTGCTGGATCGTCCCGGCCCTGCTGATCGCACCGCTGGTGCGCTCTCGCGGGGTCTGGCTGGCCAACGTGGCCGGGTTCCTGGGCTGGTTGGGGCTTGCGTCGCTGCCGGGGCTGGTCTTCGTCGACTTCTACGACTCGGCTATCGGCCAGGCCGTCGGCGTCGACGCCGCGCTGGAGGTGCAGGCGGTGATGGAGGGCATGTGGGGGATTCCGGTGTTCGCGCTGCCCGGCATCGTCGGCTTCGTGGTCGCGTTGCCGCTCGCGGTGGTGGCCGCCTGGCGCGCCGGACTGGTGCGGTGGTGGGCCCCGGCCGCGGCGGTGGCCGCGTTCGCGATGTTCCCGATATCAGGAGTCGCCGCCTGGGGCATGGCGCTGGCGACCGTGTTCATGACCGTCCTCGCGGTCGCGCTGTGGCGGGCCACCGCCACCACCGGCTGAGCGGCCCTAACAGGTCGCACGCCAGCCGGCTGCCCCAGGACCCATCTGTCGGCCATCAGGGACGTCCACCACTCCGACACGTTCGCGGTCGAGGAGCTCGTGCCGCCACCATGGTCGGGTGGTGCGGACCGCAGCCGCCGGGGTGGGGGTCGGCCTTGCGATGACGCTGGTGCTCGTGAGCTTGTTGTGGGCGATGCAGCGTCAGCTGATCTACTTCCCGGCCACCGGCCCTGTGCCGTCGGCGGCCACGGTGCTGCCGGGCGCTCGGGACGTGACCCTGCGGACCAGTGACGGTCTCGACCTGGCGGCCTGGTACGTCCCGGCCCGGCCTCCGCGGCGCGACGTCACGGTGCTGGTGGCCAACGGCAACGCCGGCGACCGCGCGGCCCGGGCGCCGCTGGCCGAGGCGCTGGCGCGGCGCGGCCTCGACGTGCTGGTGTTCGACTACCGCGGCTATGGCGGCAACCCCGGCAGTCCCAGCGAGCAGGGACTGGCCCGCGACGTCCGCGCCGCCCGCTCATACCTCGTCGACGACCTCGGCGTCGACCCCGGCCGGTTGGTGTACTTCGGGGAGAGTCTCGGCGCGGCGGTGGTCATCGAGCTGGCCACCGAACATCCGCCGGCCGGGCTGGTGCTGCGCTCGCCGTTCACCGACCTGGCCGCGGTCGGCGCCGAGCACTACCCGTACCTGCCGGTGCGCGCGCTGCTGCGCGACCGCTACCCGGTGGCCGAACACATCACCCGGGTCGAAGCGCCCGTCACGGTCGTGTACGGCTCGGCGGACACCATCGTGCCGCCGCGGCAGAGCGTCGCGGTGGCGCAGGCGGCTCCTACGCTGCACCGGCTGGTGGAGGTGGAGGGGGCCGCCCACAACGACCCGGCGCTGCTGCACGGGAGCGAGCTGATTCACGCCGTCGTCGAGCCGGCCACTGACGGGCGCAGCCAGTGACGGTCAGCCAGCGAGCCCGGCCGTCCCGGGTCAGGACCCGGTGGCTGCCTCCCCGGCCAGCTCGGACGGTGCGCTGTCTCAGACGCGCCAGTCACGGGTGCGGCCACCAGCGGGTGGCGCACCTCGAGGGCCCCGCCAGCCCTGACACCGAGAGGCGGCGCCTCCCCGCGGTGGTGTCCGGTGTCCGCGGTGCCCCTGCCGGAAGCGGCGGCGTTCGCCGAGAGCCACGACTCGACGTCACGAGCCGCCGAGCCGTCGTCGACCTGGGCGGCCCCGGTCACGGCCCCCAGGAGCTGATCCGCTCCGGGTGGATGTGGGGAACGACCTGACTCACGCTCGCTCGACGTACTCGGCGATCTCGCGCACGAACTCCTCGAGGGGGCGCAGGTCGCCCAGTCGCGCGAGCACCACCGAGTCGTCGACGTCCACGTACTCCTGGACGAGCACGTTGCGGAACCCGACGGCGAGCCGCATCGACTCCGCTGTCGGTGCTGTCAGCGCCTGGTGCTCGCCCAACAGGCGCACCGCCCCCGCGTTGTCCGCGGGCGGTCCCCACCCCTGCGTGGCGCAGATGTGCTGAGCGATATCGACGACTGCCTCGATGGAGGTGACGAAGGTGTACTTGACTCCACGCAACCACAGCGGATCGCTCCTGCGGGCGGGGTCGGCCTCGGCTTCGCGTCGGAGCACCGCCAGGTCGTCCGCGATCGCCCGCAACAAGCGGAGGACGCGGACCTCATCGACCACGACGCGCGGCCTCGCTGAACTCGCGGTGCGCGCGCATGAGACGCGGCAGCTCGTCGAAGTAGATCTTGCGGGTGGTGGCCTCCCAGCGCACGCGGGCCACCTCGTCGTCGGAGAACAGCAACCGGCCGCGGTGCGCCACCCGCCCGGCAAGCTCGAGCGGCGCGTTGTCCAGCACCAGCAGATCCACATCGGGCGGCAGGTCGACCTCGTACGCCTGCGGCGCGCCGGCGCCGAACCAGGCAGCCACGTCGGTGTCGGAGTTCTGCCGGGCCGTCTGCGCCACACGACTGCCGTGCAGGTACGCGAACCTCGCTCCGACCCGACGGAGCGCCTCGACGATGACCTCGGTCGACGGGCTCGCTGACTGCTCGGTCACCTGGACAGTGTGACACCGCCGGCATGGCGCGTACCCAGCCGCGCGGAGGCAGTTGCGCGTCGAGCCGCCGGCCGACCTGCGGCGGGTGGAGGCGCCACCCGGGTCGTCGCTTCGAGATCTGCTCGACGACGACCGCGAGTGACCGATCTGCTCGACGCCAAGGCACGGGCACGAGCGGATGACAGGATGAGTTCTCGGCCAGGGAGTGACGAGGAGGCGATCTTTGCCGATCACGGGCGGCGAGACGATCCGGAGCCACGCGGCGTTCATCTGGTCGGTGGCCGACCTGCTGCGCGGTGACTACAAGCAGTCGGAGTACGGCCGCGTCGTCTTGCCCATGGTGGTGCTGCGCCGCCTCGACTGCGTGCTGGAGCCGACGAAGGACAAGGTGCTCGCTCGGGCTCGGACCCTGGTGGGCAAGGTCGGCAACATCGACCCGCTGCTGCGTCGGGCGGCGGGTGGTCAGCAGTTCTACAACGTCTCTCCACTGACCATGACGACGCTGCTCGACGACCCGACCAACATCGCCGACAACCTGCACGCGTACCTGCGGGCCTTCTCCGGCGGCGCTCGTGACGTACTGGAGAAGTTCGACCTGCACACCCAGGTCGACCGGCTCGACCGCGCCGGGTTGCTCTATCTGGTGGCGTCCAAGTTCTGTGACATCGACCTCCACCCCAGCGTGGTGCCGAACGTGGAGATGGGCTACCTCTACGAGGAGCTCGTCCGGCGGTTCTCCGAGCTGTCCAACGAGACCGCCGGTGAGCACTTCACGCCGCGTGAGGTCATCCGGCTGATGGTGAACCTGCTGTTCATCGAGGACGACGACCTGCTCACCAAGCCGGGGATCGTCAAGACGCTCGCCGACCCGGCGTGCGGCACCGGCGGCATGCTCAGCGTCGCCCAGGATCATCTGCGCGGGCTGAACGACAAGG
>JBBSMN010000153.1:0-7440 GCA_038233135.1 Propionibacteriales bacterium | reverse complement strand
CCGCCGGTCGCCGTACGAGGGCTAGCCTGCGGGCGTGCGCGACGTGGTGGTGTTCTCCGGGAGCGCGCACAAGCAGCTGGCCCGCCAGATCTGCGCCGGACTCGGCGTACGCCTGTCCCGCGCCGACGTCACCCGCTTCAGCAACGACTGCCTCGAGGTGCAGCTGCAGGCCAACTGCCGCCAGCGCGACGTCTACCTCGTTCAGACGTTGGTGCCGCCGACGCAGGACCACCTGATGGAGCTGTTGCTCATGGTCGATGCCGCACGGGGCGCCTCGGCAGGGCAGGTGACCGCAGTCATCCCGCACTACGCCTACGCCCGTTCGGACAAGAAGGAGGCTTCCAGGATCTCTCTTGGCGGCAGACTCGTCGCCGACCTGCTGGTGGCTGCCGGTGTCGACAAGGTGCTGACCATGACGCTGCACGCCCCGCAGGTGCACGGGTTCTTTTCCGTGCCGGTGGACCACCTGACGGCGCTCGGCGTCCTCGCCGAGCACTTCCGCGGGCGTGACCTCGCCGACACCGTTGTCGTGTCGCCGGACCTCGGCAACGCCAAGACAGCGACCCAGTTCGCCCGGCTGCTCGGCCTTCCCGTCGCCGCCGGCAGCAAGCAGCGGCTGGCCGACGACCGGGTCGTGATCGACGCCATCGTCGGTGACGTCGAGGGCAGGCGAGTGATCGTGCTCGACGACGAGATCGCGACCGGCGGGTCGGTGCTGCAGCTGCTCGACCTGCTGGAGGCACAGGGCAGTCGCAGTGCCGCCCTTGCGTGCACCCACGGGTTGTTCACCGGCGACGCCGTCGAGCGGCTGAGCACCCACCCCCGCGTCACCGAGGTCGTCACCACCGACACCGTGCCGCCCCCGATCGGCTGGCCGGGGCTCAAGGTCCGCACCGTCGCCGGGCTGTTCGCCGAGGCCATCACCCGCATCCACGCCGGCGAGTCAGTGAGCAGCCTGTTCGACGGTGTCGACCCGGCACACGGACCGCCGCAGGCGCGGTTGCCCCTCGACGACGCCTGAATGACGACGCCTGAGTGACGACGGCTGATCGACGAGGCCTGCTGAACCACCCACCGGGGGTGCCTCCGCGTACGATTCGGCCGTGGCGGACGCACCGATCGGCATCTTCGACTCCGGCTTCGGTGGACTGACCGTCGCCCGGGCGGTGTTCGACCAGCTGCCGCACGAGCCGGTGACCTACCTCGGCGACACCGCCCGCCAGCCGTACGGCCCGCAGCCGCTTGCCGACGTGCGCGAGTTCGCCCTGGAGTGTCTCGACCATCTGGTCGACCGCGGTGTGAAGATGCTGGTGATCGCCTGCAACTCCGCCAGTGCCGCGGTGCTCCGCGACGCGCGGGAGCGCTACCGAGTGCCGGTCGTCGAGGTGATCCTGCCGGCCACCCGGCGTGCGGTGGCCGCGACGCGCAGTGGTCATGTCGGTGTCATCTGCACCCAGGCGACTGCCGCCTCGATGGCCTACGAGGACGCGTTCGCCGCCGCCCCGCAGGTGCAGCTGCATGTGCGGGCGTGCCCGCTGTTCGTCGACTTCGTCGAGCGGGGAGTCACAAGCGGCCCTGAGCTGCTGGCCGCCGCCCGGGACTACCTGGAGCCGATGGTCTCCGCCGAGGTCGACACGCTCGTGCTCGGCTGTACGCACTACCCGCTGCTGACCGGGGTGCTCGGCATGGTCGTTGGCGACGGCGTGACGATGGTCTCGAGCGCGGACGAGACCGCCAAGGACGTCTACCGCGTGCTCGAGCGCACCGGGCTGGTTCGCGATGGGTCCTTGCCGGAGCCGGAGCATCACTTCCTCACCACCGGGCAGCCGGAGCAGTTCCGCTCGGTGGGGCGCCGCTTTCTCGGCCCGGAGCTGGACGACGTGCACCAGTTCAGCAGGGTCGGGGTGGGTGCATGAGGCTCACCGTCGTCGGCTGCTCCGGGTCGTTCCCCGGCCCGGCATCGCCGGCCAGCTGCTACCTCCTGCAGGAGCCGTACGACGGCGGGACCTACTCGTTGCTGCTCGATCTCGGCAACGGTGCGCTCGGTCCGTTGCAGCGGCACGTCGGGCTCGACGAGGTGGACGTGGTCGCGCTGACCCACCTGCACGTGGACCACTGCGTCGACCTCGCGTCCTACCAGGTCGTACGCAGCTACCACCCCAGCGGCCGGTTGCCGCAGCTGCCGGTGGTGGCGCCTGGTGGCGCGGCCGGCTGGTTGGCGCAGGTCTCCGGCACGGTTGAGGGTTCGGCGGCCGGCGGCGTGTTCGCGTTCTCCGAGTGGCCGACCGACGCCGTCCTGCAGCTGGGGCCCTTCGCGGTGCGGGTCGCGCGCATGGCTCACCCGGTGGAGGCGTACGCGGTGCGGCTCGAGGCCGGCGGCCGGTCGCTGGTCTACTCCGGCGACACCGGGCCGTGCGAGGCGCTGGTCGACCTGGCGGGCAGTGCCGACGTGCTGCTGTGCGAGGCGTCGTTCCTCGACGGCGCGGACAACCCGCCCGACCTGCACCTCACCGGGCGCGAGGCGGCCGAGCACGCGGCAGCGGCGGGGGTGGGGCGGCTGCTGCTGACCCACGTGCCGCCGTGGAACGATCCACAGCAGGCTCTGGCCGAGGCACGGCCCGCCTTCGCCGGCCCGATCGACCTGGCACGCCCCGACGCCGCGTACCCGATCTGACCCTTGCCGCTGCCGGCTCTGCACGTGGGGCCGGTGAGACTCGAACTCACACTGGCACGGACCTAAACCGTGTGCCTCTGCCGATTGGGCTACGGCCCCGAGCGAGCCCCACGGTAGAAGACGGCGAGGCGTAGGTTGACCACTGCACCACCGACGAACACCACCGACCAAGGAGCAGGACCACGTGCATACCCGACCGCTCGGCCGCACCGGCATCCAGGTGACCCCGTACTGCCTCGGCGCGATGATGTTCGGCGCCTGGGGCAACACCGACCACGACGAGTCGGTGCGCATCATCCACACGGCGCTGGACGGCGGGATCAACTTCGTCGACACCGCCGACGTGTACGCGCAGGGGGAGTCCGAGGAGATCGTCGGCAAGGCACTCAAGGGCCGCCGGGACGACGTCGTGCTCGCCACCAAGTTCCACGGACCGATGGGCGACGACCCCAACCGCCGCGGCCAGTCCCGCCGCTGGATCATGCGGGCTGTCGAGGACAGTCTGCGCCGGCTGCAGACCGACCACATCGACCTCTATCAGGTGCACCGGCCCAACCCGGAGACCGACATCGACGAGACGCTGTCGGCGCTGTCCGATCTGGTGCACGCCGGCAAGGTCCGCGCGATCGGCTCGTCGACGTTCCCTGCCGAGGAGATCGTGGAGGCGCAGTGGGTCGCGGCGGACCGCGGCCGTGAGCGCTTCCGCACCGAGCAGCCGCCCTACTCCATCCTTGCCCGGGGCATCGAGGAGTCGGTGCTGCCGACCTGCCAGCGGTACGGGATGGGCACGCTGGTCTGGAGCCCGCTGGGGGGAGGCTGGCTCAGCGGCAAGTACCGCAAGGGCCAGGACGTGGACATGAGCAGCGGTCGGGCGGCACGTATGCCGGACCGGTTCGACGCGTCCGTGCCGGGCAACGCCCGCAAGCTGGACGCCGTCGAGGACCTGGTGGCGGTGGCCGAGCAGGCTGGGACGTCGCTCACGCATCTGGCCGTGGCATTCACCATCGCGCACCCTGCGGTGACGTCGGCGATCGTCGGGCCGCGGACGATGGACCAGCTCACCGACCTGCTCGCCGGTGCGGAGTTGGTGCTCGACGACGACGTGCTCGACGCCATCGACAAGATCGTGCCGCCGGGAACCGACCTCAATCCCGAGGACGCAGGGTGGACCCCGCCGGCACTTGCCGATGTGACCACCCGCCGCCGGGCGGCGGTGGACCGCTCGGCTGCGTAGGCTTCAGCGGACCTCGTCGACGGCCAACAGCACCGCCGCCACCAGCACCGCCGCGAGCAGCACCACCGCGGCGCGTACCGGTCCGGCGCCTCGGCTGCCGACGGCGAAGCGGCCATCCTCCAGCTCGTGGTTGACCGCGCGATAGCGGAGCGTGCCGTAGCCGAGCCCGGCCGCTCCGACCGCGATGAGCAGACCGCCGGCGACCAGGCTGAACACGCTCGTGCTCCCCCCGGAGCCGAACTTGGCCACCGCGAGGCCAACGATCATCACGTTGGCGGCCGTGCGCAACCAGGCTAGGTAGGTGCGCTCGTTGGCCATGTGGTCGCGCGCACGGCTCGACCGGGCGGTTCCCGCGCCCTCGTCCTGGCCACTCACCGGGCGAGGCTCTCAGCGAACCGTGAACGCGGTCTCGCCACCGGGCTCCTCGTCCTGGACGTCGACACGGTCGACCCGGGCCTGGTCCGACCCTTCCCGGCACCACCGCACCAGCCGCTCGACGGCGTCCTCCTGCCCTTCGAAGACCGCCTCGACCGTGCCGGACGGGGTGTTGCGCACCCAGCCGACGACCCCGGCTGACTCGGCCTGCTCGCGAGCGCTGTCGCGGAAGAAGACCCCTTGCACCTCACCGTGGACCTCCACCCGACGCCTGATCATGACGGCGAACCTAGCCGGGCCAACCTCCAAGCCGCCAAGTGTGTGTGTGGTCGCTGGGAACAAATCGCCCGCCTCGGCGTTGCCCGAAGGTATGACACAGACACCAGACAAGATCGTGTACACCGCCCATGCCTCGGCGACCGGTGGGCGCGACGGCCATGCCGCGACCGACGACGGCCTGGTCGACGTCAACCTGACGGCGCCCAAGGAGACCGGTGGCCCCGGCACCGGCACCAACCCGGAGCAGCTGTTCGCCACCGGCTACGCCGCCTGCTTCCAGGGTGCCCTGGGCCTGGTGGCCAAGAGCCAGGGCGTGGACACCTCCGATTCCGTCGTCGAGGCGGCCGTGGGCTTCGGTCCGGAGGGCGACTCGTTCGCCATCACTGTCGACCTGACCGCTCGGATCCCCGGCGTCGACGCCGAGACCGCCCAGCAGCTGGTCGACGGTGCACACCAGGTGTGCCCGTACTCGAAGGCGACCCGGGGCAACGTCCCGGTGACCGTTACGGGTGTGCCGGCCTGACCCCCAAGGTTGTCACCGGCACACGGTGTTCTAACACCGTGTGCCGGTGACAACTCTTCGGCGTGAGCGGGGGCTCACCGCGCCAGGACCGCCACCAGGTCCGGGACGATCGCGCGCAGCGCCTTGCCGCGGTGGCTGACCTCGTCCTTGGCAGCCGCCGACAGTTGACCGTTGCTCAGCTGTTGCCCGTCGGCGACGAACAGCGGGTCGTAGCCGAAGCCCCCGTCCCCCTGCGCCGACCGCAGCAGCCGTCCCGCCATCACGCCAACTCGTACAGCATGCGATCCGTTCGGCGCGACGAATGCCACCGCACATCGGAACTGGGCACCCCGCCGTGACTCGGGCACGTCGGCGGTCTGGGTCAGCAGTAGCGCGTTGTTGGCCGCGTCGTCTTTGGCGGGCCCGGACCAGCGGGCGGACAACACCCCCGGCATGCCGTTCAGCGCGTCGACGCACAACCCGGAGTCGTCGGCCAGCGCGGGCAGGCCGGTCGCGGCGAGCGCCGCCCTCGCCTTGATCAGCGCGTTGCCCTTGAACGTCGCCTCGGTCTCGGCCGGCTCGTCGTAGCCAGGGACGTCGTCCAGCCCCAACACCTCGATGCCGGGTAGGCGCGGCTCGACGATGCGGCGCAGTTCGGCCAGCTTCTTGGTGTTGCGGGTGGCGAGCACGACGCGGGGGCTCACTGCGGGTTCACCGCGAACCCAGCGGCTCCGCCAGCGCCTCGCGCTGCATGCGGGTCAGGTCGGCGCAGCCGGCGGTGGCCAGCTCGAGCAGCCGGTCCAGCAGCGCCTTGTCGAACGGCTCGCCCTCGGCGGTGCCCTGCACCTCGACGAAGCGGCCATCACCGGTCATCACCACGTTCATGTCCGTGTCAGCGCGCACGTCCTGCTCGTACTCCAGGTCCAGCACCGGCTCCCCGTCCACCACGCCGACCGAGACCGCCGCCACCGAGCCGGTCAGCGGCTCGCCCTTGAGCGCGCCCTGGGCACGCAGCCTGCTCACCGCGTCGGCGAGGGCGACGTACGCGCCGGTGATGGCGGCCGTGCGGGTGCCGCCGTCGGCCTGCAAGACGTCGCAGTCCACGACGATAGTGTTCTCGTCGAGCGCCCGGGTGTCCACGATCGCGCGCAGCGAGCGGCCGACCAGCCGCGAGATCTCGTGCGTACGGCCGCCGATCTTGCCGCGCACCGACTCGCGGTCGGAGCGCGTGTGCGTGGAGCGCGGGAGCATCGCGTACTCGCCGGTCACCCAGCCTCGTCCAGATCCACGGCGCCATCGGGGTACGCCCTCGGTGGCGCTGGCGGCACAGAGCACCCGGGTCCGGCCGAACTCCACCAGCACCGAGCCCTCGGCGTGATCCAGCCAGTCGCGGGTGATGCGGACGTCGCGCAGCTGGTCGAAGGCGCGGTGGACTGTTCGTTCGGGCTGGGGGCTCGACATGTCGGCGAGCCTATCCACCGGCTGCGCGCAACAACTCACGGATGGCGCTGTAGAGACTCACGGATGGCGGTGCAGAGACTCACGGATCGGCATGCAGAAACTCACGGATCGTCGCGAGGGGGTGGGGGAGTGGGTGGCGCTGTGCGGAGCGGCGGGCCCGTGGAAGGATGAGCGACCGACCACAGCACATCGTGGACCTAGCCGGCGCCGCACCCGACCGCAGCGCCCCGACCGAGGAGGACACGTGGCCGCAGGGGCGAACCAGCCGACCGGCGAGCAGTCGCCGGACCAGATCGTCAAGGACATCGAGGGCACCCGCGAGCAGCTCGCGCACACGATCGACGCGCTGGTCGACCGCACCAACCCCAAGAACGTGGCCGCGCGGACCCTGGACAGCGTCAAGGCGGCCTTCTTCACCCCCGACGGCTCGCCGCGACTGGACCAGTTCGCCAAGGCGGGCGGCGCCGTCCTCGGGGTGATCGCGGTCGCGGTGGTGCTGCGCCGCGTCGTCGGCGACTGACGCAGGTGCCGCGATCTGCACCGGGTCGCCGCCGACCCTGAGCCAGCGGACGCGACCGTGAGCATCCCCGACGCGACCTGGACGCCGCGGCGGGAGTGGCGGCGACGTACGCACGAGCTGCGCACCAGCAGCGTCGTCATCGTCCAGATCTGCGTGGCCGCGACGCTGGCCTGGGTGATCGCCACCAGGCTCGCCGGTCACCCCCAGCCCTTCTTCGCGCCGATCGCCGCGGTGATCTCGGTGACCTCGGTGCTCGGGCACCGCCGCAGGGTGCTGGTCGAGCTCGCCGCCGGAGTGGCGATCGGGATCCTCGTCGGCGAGCTGTTCCTCGGCATCATCGGCCGCGGCAGCTGGCAGCTGGCCCTGGTCATCGCGATCGCGGCGTCACTCGCGGT
>JBBSMN010000152.1:0-7469 GCA_038233135.1 Propionibacteriales bacterium | reverse complement strand
TGCCGCTGACGTGCCGCTGACGTGCCGCTGACGTGCCGCTGACGTGGCCGCTGCGCGCGGAGGGACGCCGACACGTACCAATGGCGGCTCTTCACACTGCAGGGATGCATCCCTGCAGGTGTGACGCGCATCATCGGCCGGGTTGCGGGTGGATGACGGCCGTCGGCGCCGACCACGAGGTGAAGGCACATGGCACTGGACCAGGCAACGACGAAGCTACTGGGCGAGTTGGCCGAGAGCGGGGCGAAGCCACTGCACGAGATGACACCCGAGGAGGCACGCGGTTTCGGCGGGATGCTGCGCGAGCTGTACGGGCCTGGGCCTGATGTGGCCCGCCTGGGAGGACACCGCCATCTCCGCTCCCCATGGCACCATCCCCGTCCGCGTGCTCGTCCCGCACGGCACCCCCCGAGGCGTGATCGTCTACTACCACGGCGGCGGTTGGGTGATCGGTGCGCTCGACGAGTTCGACACCCTGGGCAGGCAGCTCGCCGAGCGGACCTCGTGCACGGTGGTGCTGGTCGACTACCGGCTCGCGCCGGAGCATCGCTACCCAGCCGCCGTCGAGGACGCCTACACCGCGCTCGAATGGGTCGCCGAGCGGACCGATGAGCTGGCCGGTGCCGACGCGCCAGTGATCGTGATGGGTGACAGCGCGGGCTGCAACCTGTCCGCCATCGTCGCCCAACGGGCTCGAGACGATGGCCCGGCGATCCCCTTGCAGGTGCTGATCTATCCGGTCACCGATTCCGACGTCGACAACAGGTCGTACACCGATCCCGAGAACCAGCTGATGCTCACCAGAGAGAGCATGATGTGGTTCTGGGACCACTACGCACCCGACGCCACCACCCGGGTGAACGCCGACGCGTCACCGCTGCGTACGTCGGACCTGTCCGGCCTTCCCCCCCCGCGGTGATCCTCACCGCGGAGCACGACGTGCTGCGTGACGAGGGCGAGGCGTACGCAGACAAGTTGCGCGACGCCGGAGTCTCGGTCGAGTTCCGACGGTTCGACGGTCAGATGCACGGCTTCTTCACGATGGTCAACGTCTTGCCGGGCGCCGCGGACGGCCTCGACTACGTCGCCGAGAACATCGACCGCCACCTCGCCGACGCCACGTCGCCGAGCCCGGCCTGACGCCGGTGCTGCAAGCAGGAGGAACCATGTCTGAATCAGAATCTGTGGATGCCCTCATCGTCGGGGCTGGCCTGTCCGGGCTGTACCAGTCCTACCGGCTGCGGGAGCTGGGCATGAGTGTCCGCATCGTCGAGGCGGGCGACGGGGTCGGCGGCACCTGGTACTGGAACCGCTACCCCGGTGCGCGCTGCGACGTCGAGAGCATGTCGTACTCGTACTCGTACTCGTACTCGTACTCGTACTCGTTCTCTCCCGAGCTCGAGCAGGAGTGGACCTGGACCGAGAAGTACCCGACGCAGCCGGAGATCCTACGCTACATCAACCACGTCGCCGACCGCTTCGACCTGCGTCGTGACATCACGTTCAACACGCGCGTCACCAGCACCGTCTACAACGAGGCCACGAAGCGGTGGCTGGTCCTCACCGAGAGCGGTGGAGTGGTCGACACGCAGTTCTTGATCATGGCAACGGGCTGCCTGTCGGCGTCGAAGACCCCCGAGGTGCCGGGCGTCGACCGGTTCCAGGGCTCGACCTATCACACCGGCAGCTGGCCGCACGAAGGCGTGGACTTCACCGGTCAGCGTGTCGGCGTGATCGGGACGGGGTCGTCAGGCATCCAGTCGATCCCGATCATCGCCGAGCAGGCGGTCGACATGACGGTGTTCCAGCGGACGCCGAACTTCAGCATGGGCGGAACCGGCCGCTGGAAGACGCCGAGGTCGACGAGATGAAGGGCAGCTACCGACAGTGGCGCGACGCCCAACGAACGTCTGGGTTCGGCGTCCCGGTCGAGCCCGCGACATAGTCGGCCAAGGAGGTCTCCCCCGAGGAGCGGGAGGCCCGGTACGAGGCGGGCTGGCAGGCCGGCAACCTGGTGGCGATCCTCGGTGCCTACACCGACACCCTCACCGACAAGGAGGCCAACGACACCGCCGCGGAGTTCATCAGCACCAAGATCAGGCAGATCGTCCACGACCCGGAGCTCGCCGAGACCCTGTCGCCGCGCAGCTTCCCGTTCGGGACCAAGCGTCCGTGCCTGGACACCGGCTACTACGACACCTTCAACAAGGAGCACGTGCACCTGGTGGACCTGCGCAAGAGTCCCCTCGTCGAGCTCACCGAGCAGGGGGTGCGCACGTCGGAGGACGACTACGAGTTCGACTCGATCGTCTTCGCCACTGGGTTCGACGCGATGACCGGAGCCCTGACCGCCATCGACATCCAGGGCAAGGACGGCATCTCGCTGAAGGAGAAGTGGGGGGAGGGTCCGCGCAACTATCTCGGCCTTGCCATCGCCGGGTTCCCCAACCTGTTCACCATCACCGGCCCGCTGAGCCCCTCAGTGCTCAGCAACATGGTGGTCTCGATCGAGCAGCACGTCGACTGGATCACCGACTGCATCACGTTCCTGCGAGACGGCGACCTGGTCGAGATCGAGGCGACCGCCGAGGCCGAGGACGGCTGGGTGGACCACGTCGCCGAGATCGGGGCGTACACCCTCTTCCCGACCGCCGACTCCTGGTACATGGGCTCCAACGTCCCGGGCAAGCCCCGGGGGTTCATGGCCTACATCGGCGGGGTGGGCGCCTATCGGGAGAAATGCGATGACGTCGCCGCCAAGGAGTACGAGGGCTTCGAGCTGCGACCAGCCTGACCCCGCCGGGCCGCCCGGCCCACCGGGCGGCCGCAGATATCATGCCGGTGTGGACAACTGGACCATGGTGGGGTGATGTCGTACTCCCTGCCGATGACACGCGGCGAGTCCGTCCTCCGTCAGTTGCGCGACGAGATCGTCAGTGGCGTCTTACCGCCCGGCACGGTCATCAAGGACGGTGAGGTCGCCGAGCGATTCGGCGTCAGCATCACCCCGGTGCGGGAGTCCATCGCCCAGCTCGCCGCTGAGGGGCTCATCGACATCGCCCCCAACCGCACCCGTCACGTCACCCGAGTCACGCAGAAGAACGCTCTCGAGCTCGTCGACGTCATGGCCGTGCTCGCCTGCGCGGGCTTTGAGTGGGGGGTGCCCAACCTCACCGACACTCACCTCGGGCTGCTGCGCACGCGCCTGGACGAGTTCGTGGACAACCTCGCAGCCGACAACGTCACCGCGGCCGCAGGGGCGGGCGCGGACTTCAGCACCGTCGTCATCCTGGCCTCCGGAAACCGCGAGCTGCAGACCCACGTCGACCTCGTGGTCGCCCGCACGCTGCGGCTGCTGGCACTCACCGCCGACAGCGACATCTGGGACGTGTGGACGGTCGGCTATGCGGAGACCCTCACCCTGCTGGAGGCCGGGGACCATCCCGGGGCCATCGCTCGGCACCGGCAGATCTATACCGAGTACCGCGCCCGCCTGGAGACATGGCTTTTCGAGGAGCTGGCCCAGCCGTGACCCGGTGCCTCGGCACGCCTTCCGCACAGATCTTTGCTACTTGGCTGCGACCGCGCCTATCCTGACGGTTGAAGGATCAACTCCCACCGCGCCCGGGGCCTCCGATCGGGCTCGGACCGAAGAACGGAGACCCACCCGTGAACGTCGCACTGTGGATCGTCGCCGCGCTGCTCGCCTTCGCCTTCGGTGCCGCCGGCACGCTGAAGATCAGCCAGCCCAAGCCCAAGCTGATCGAGTCCGGCCAGGGATGGGCCGAGGACTTCTCCCCGACCATGGCCAAGACCATCGGCGCGCTGGAGGTGCTTGCCGCCATCGCGCTGATTCTGCCGCCGCTGCTGGACATCGCACCCGTGCTCGCCCCGCTCGCCGCCACCGGTCTGGTGCTCATCATGATCGGAGCCGCGATCACGCACTTCCGGCGAGGGGAGATGCCCAACATCGTCGTCAACGTCGTGCTCGGTGGGCTCGCCCTGTTCGTCGCCTGGGGCCGGTTCGGACCCGAGCCCTTCTGAGTTGCGGGTTCGCTGGGCAACTGCCGCCCGCTACGACAGCTCGCGGATCTTGAGGTAGGTCGACTTCAGCCCCAGCCTGGTCCGGAACGCATCGCCGGTGACCCGAACCGACCGCTGTGTCCCCACCAGCCGCAACTTGGTCACCCTGCCGCCCCAGTCGCCGTGCCCGTCTCGGCGCAGCACCCGCACGTGCCGCAGTCGCCCGAGTTTCCACTTGTTGGCCACCCGCTCGCCACGTAACCGGGTCGTCCACGAGCTGTTGGGGTTGACGTCGTTGTCGTACGGGTCGGACTTGTACCGCTGGTAGGCCAGCGAGGAGCCGACGACCTGCCCGCCGTTCGAGGAGGAGAACTGGGCGATGATCGGGCTGCCGCCGTGCGTGCGGATCGTGCGGCTGGTGGCGCGTACGGCGCGGGTCGTCGACCTCGCCTCGGCGTCCCGCCCGCCGTAGACCTGGCAGGTGGTGGTGTCGCACAGGTCGTAGCCAGGGCGCCCCTGCCGGCGGTAGTACTGCGCGAACGTGCGGGCCGCGACCGACTGCGCGCGCAGCGCCGCCGGCTCCCACGATGACGGTGACTCCCGCGGGACGACCCCGAACAGGTAGGCGTTCATGCCGAGCCGGTTGACCACCCGCATGCTGGCCGGCTTGCCGCCGTACGTGCGCAGCGCACCGCGATAGCTCGACGCGGAACCCTTGCGATAGAGCTCGACCGGTCCACCGCCGGCGAACTGGGCGGCCCCGCCGATGGTGCGCCACCGCTTGCGCGGCGACGGCCGCCACCTGCCGTCGCGGCGGAACTCCAACCTGGTGGTGCTCGACGACGTCCAGCGCAACCGCCACCTGTTCGAGTGGCGCAGCGACGGCAGCTGCCACCGCGCTCCTGTCGTGACCCGGCGTACGGTGAGGCCGCGCTGGTGGCGAACCACCAGACCGCGCGACGCCGGCGGTGTGGTCAGCAGCACGCGGACCTTGCCGCGCACCTTGCCGATGCGGGTGCCCGGGTAGTAGAAGTCGAGGATCTGGCGGGTGGAGCGGCCCTGCAGCGCGGCGCCCTGCGCCCCGTACTGCGACATGCCGCGGCCGTGCCCGTAGCCGTGGCCGTTGATGCGCAGGTCGGTCCGCGCCGCGACTGCATCGTCGGCGCGGCCGGTGCTGGCTGTGGCGGCGGCCGGCAGGACAGCGGCACCGGTCGCCAGCGCGACCAGCGTGGCTATGACGACGGTGGCGGCGCGTGGGCGCAAGCAGGCAACGGGCACAATCCAGCACCATCCATGCCAACCGGGGTGCTGTCGAGGATCAACGGCCCTCGATCGGCCGTCCGGGCGAGTAGGCATGGGCTGAGCGGACCGTCTGGCGCACCAGCACGGGGCGCGGTCAGAATCACCCCATCCCGGATGCAGGAGGCCAACGTGCGCAACCAGGTGCAGCTCATGACCTACGTCGACCGGTTGGGCGGGAACCTCGCCGGGCTGTACGAGGTGCTGTCCGGTCCGCTGGCCGGACTGCTCGGCGGGGTGCACCTGCTGCCGTTCTTCCGGCCGTACGACGGGGCCGACGCCGGCTTCGACCCGCAGGACCACACCGAAGTCGACCCGCGGCTCGGCGACTGGGACGACGTTGGCGCCATCGCCGCCGATCACGACGTGATGGTCGACGTCATCGTCAACCACGTCTCGTCGAGCAGCCCGCAGTTCGCGGACTGGCTCGAGCACGGCCGCGAGTCGCCGTACGACGGAATGTTCCTCACCCTCAGCGGCGTGTTCCCCGCCGGCGCCAGCGAGAAGGACCTGCGCACGCTCTACCGGCCCCGACCCGGCTTCCCGTTCACCCCGTACACGTTCGCCGACGGGAGCCGCAGGCTGGTGTGGACCACGTTCACCCCCCGCCAGGTCGACCTGGACGTTGCCCACCCGAGTAGTCGCGAGCACCTGCTGCGAGTCCTCGACCGGCTGGCGGAGGTCAAGACCACAACGGTGCGGCTCGACGCGCTCGGCTATGCCGTCAAGACACCCGGCACGTCGTCGTTCATGACCCCGCAGACGCTCGCGTTCATCGACGAGATCACCGGCTAGTGCCGGGTCCGCGGCCTCGAGGTGCTGGTCGAGGTGCACTCGTACTTCCAGCACCAGATCGAGATCGCGGGACGGGTCGACCGGGTCTACGACTTCGCCATCCCGCCGCTGGTGCTGCACGCCCTCACCGCGGGCGACGCCGGCCCGCTGCTGGCGTGGATGCGCGTCCGGCCGGTCAACGCCGTGACGGTCCTCGACACCCATGACGGGATCGGCGTCGTCGACATCGGCGCCGACGCGCTGGACGCACCCGGGCGGGCCGCAGGTCTACTACGTCGGGCTGCTCGCCGGGTCCAACGACATGGACCTGCTCGCCCGGACCGACGTCGGCCGCGACGTCAACCGGCACCACTACACCCGCGGGGAGATCGCTGCCGACATGCAGCGACCGTGGTCTCGGCGATGTGCCGGCTGATCCGGCTGCGCAACAGCCACCCTGCCTTCGGCGGCGAGTTCGGGTGCGCGGGTGGCGGCACCACGTACGTCGCGAAGTGGGTGCTGGGGGCCGAGCGGATCGAGCTGGTGGCCAACGTTGCGGCAGGTGCTGCTCGCCTGTCGTGGACCGAGGACGGGGCGCTGCGCTCAGTCGACGACCTGCGCGACCTGCCCGGCTGACCCACCGAATACGTCGATGCGCCGGCCAGCTGCCCCATCCCCCCGTCGAGTGGCGCAAGACGTACGCAATTGTGCTGACCGGCCGGCCATCTTGCGCCACTCGAGGCCAGCCGGGCCAGGTGCGGCGGCGCTCGGACGGCCGCAGGCGTCAACAGGTGGGCGACAGGGGCCCGGGCCGACTGCCCATCCCCCCGTCGAGTGGCGCAAGACGTACGCGATTGTGCTGACCGGCCGCCCATCTTGCGCCACTCGAGGCCAGCCGGCCAGGTGCGGCGGCGCTCGGACGGCCGCAGGCTCAGGAGGTGCCGTCCTCGCCGGCGCCCGCGGTGGCGGCGCGGCCCGCCTCGAGCCGGGCGACGGGCACCCGGAACGGCGAGCAGGAGACGTAGTCCAGCCCGGCGTCGTGGAAGAAGTGCACCGACCGGGGGTCGCCGCCGTGCTCACCGCAGATGCCGAGCTTGAGCTCGGGCCGTACGCCGCGGCCCTCCTCCGCGGCGATCCGCACCAGCCGGCCGACACCGTCGGCGTCGAGGGTCTCGAACGGTGACACCGTGAACACGCCGTTGTCGAGGTAGTTGGCGAAGAACGCCGCCTCCACGTCGTCGCGGCTGAAGCCCCAGGTGGTCTGGGTCAGGTCGTTGGTGCCGAAGGAGAAGAAGTCGGCCGACTCTGCGATCGCACCGGCGGTGAGGGCGGCGCGCGGGATCTCGATCATCGTGCCGATCAGCGCCGTGACG
>JBBSMN010000151.1:0-7479 GCA_038233135.1 Propionibacteriales bacterium | reverse complement strand
GCGACCACGGCGGGGATCACCAGCGTGGCCGCGACCAGGGTGACCCCGATGACGGTCAGCGTCGCCAGGATGGACAACGACAGCACCAGCATCAGCAGCGCGTCGGTGCGGGCGACCCGTACGCCGCTGACGTCGGCGACCTCGGGGTCGAACGTCGCGAACAGCAGCGCCCGGTAGTTCAGCCCGATCACCACGACGGCGACCGCGGTGATGGCCACCAGCGCCCACACGTCGGCGGCCGACACGCCGATGATGCTGCCGAACAGGGCGGCGTCGAAGCTCGGGCCCTTCGTGCCGAAGCGGGTCAGCAGCGCGACCCCGAGCGCGAACGACGAGGTGGTGATGACGCCGATCGCCGCGTCCGCGCCGATGCGGCGGCTCCGGGTCACCTTGTTGATCGCCAGCGCCGACGCCAGCCCCCAGACCCCCGCACCGAGGTAGTAGTTGACGCTTATCAGCGAGCTGGCCGCGAAGCCACCGAAGATCGCGTGCGAGAGCCCGTGTCCGATATAACTCATCCCGCGCAGCGTGATGTAGACGCCGATCAGGCCGCAGAGGCCGCCGGCGAGCGTGGCGACAACCAGACCCTTGACGAAGAACGTGTACGCGAACGGGTCCAGCAACGCCGCGATCATGCGCTCACCCCCCCCGCAGGGCGCACCGGAGCGCCCACCGGGTGGTAGTGGTCGAGCACGACCGGCATCCCGAGGTGTTGCAACACCTCCATCGGGGCTCCGAAGGTCCGCTCCAGCACCGGCGCGTTGATGACCTCGTGCGCCGGGCCGTCTGCGATCACGGTCTGGTTCAGCGCGACCAGCCGCGGCAGGTGTGCAGCCACGCCGTTGAGGTCGTGGGTGGTCAGCAGGATCGCCACCCCCTCGGCGTTGAGCTCACCCAGCAGGTGCAGCATGTCGTGCCGACTGGTCACGTCGACGCCAGTGGTCGGCTCGTCCAACAGCAGCAGCCGCGGCCGGCGCAGCAAGGCGCGGGCGATGAACATCCGCTGCTGCTGGCCGCCGGACAGCTCGCGGATGTGCCGGTCGGCCAACGCCCCGATGCCGAGCCGGTCCAGCACCCTCGCGACCTCGGCGCGCTCGTGCCGGCTCGGCCACGGCCAGGTGCGCCCGCTGCGCGCCATCAGCACGCACTCGGACACGGTCACCGGGAAGTTCCAGTTCACCGTCTCCAGCTGGGGGACGTACGCCACTGCGACGTCGTCTCGCCGGGTGACCGTGCCCTGTTGTGGGCTCGCGGTGCCCAGGAGCAGCCGCAGCAGCGACGTCTTGCCCGACCCCGACGGTCCCACCACACCCATGAACGTGCCGGCGCCGATGCCGAGGGTGATCCCCTCGAGCACCGGCTCGCCGCCGTAGGAGAACGTGGCGGAGTCGACCCGTACGAGCGGGCCGCCGTTCACTGGGTCGCTCACTGGCCCGTTCACTGGCCCGTTCACTGGGGGTATGTCGCCTTGTCGGGGACAGCGGGCTCGGTGTCCAGGGCCGCCAGCTCGTCAGCGTTGCCGCCCAACCCGTTGATCATGGTGACGTAGTTATAGCGCATCAGTCCCATCCAGGAGTGCTCGGCTTCGCCGGGCTCGCCGGGCAGGTCGTCGTCACGCAGCGTGTCCTCGTAGCGGGCACCGGTGGCCCGGCCCACCTCCTCCAGCACGTCGGAGGGGAAGACCTCCGAGCCGAAGATCACCGGGACGTCCTCGGCCTTGACCTGGTCGATCAGGGCGGCGACCTCCTTGGGTGTGGGGTCCTCGAAGTTCTTCGGCTGGATCGCCCCGATGACGGACCAACCGTACGTCTGCGCGAAGTAGGCGTACGCGTCGTGGTAGGTCAACAGCTCCTTGCCGCGGGCCGGGATCGACCGCTGGTCGGCACGCAGCGCCTCCGACAGCTGAGTCGCCTGCTTCTCGAACGCGGCGTAGTTGTCCCGGTACGTCTGCCTGCCGTCGGGATCCGCCTCGGTCAGCGTGTCGCGTGCCAACGCGGCGTACTTGGTCGCCCAGGTGGGGTCGGTCCAGAGGTGCGGGTTTGGCTTGCCCTCGTCCTTGGGGAAAGAGAAGTCGTAGATGTAGTCGCTCTCCGGCAGCACCTCGGTGCCGATCTCGACCAGCGTTGCGCCCTCGGGCATGTTCTCCTCGGCCAGTTCCTTTGTCGGCTCCTCCAGCTGGAGGCCGTTGGTGATCACGACATCGGCCTCGGACAGCACGGCCGCGGCGCTCGGCGGCGGGTCGAAGGTGTGCGAGTTGGTGCCTTCGGGGACGAGCCCGGTGATGTCGGCGCGGTCCCCGGCCACGCTGGCGACGATCGAGGTGATCGGCGCGACGGTCGTGACGACGTTCAGGCGGTCCCCGTCGGCGGAGGCTGCATCGCTGGCGCCGCAGCCGGCGAGAGCCAGCCCGGCAAGTGAGGCGAGAGTGGCGGAAGCGATTCGTGTGGGCATTCCCCCACGCTAATCGAAACACGTTAGTTGTTGCAAGAGGTTCGCAATAAGGGCCTGCCCCCGCCGGGCTGCCGGGTCGGAGATAATGGACCCCGTGACTCGTGTGGCGATCCTCGGCGGCGGACCCGGCGGCTACGAGGCGGCGCTGGTCGCTGCCCAGCTCGACGCCGAGGTGACCGTCGTCGACCGGGACGGCGTCGGCGGCGCCGCGGTGCTCACCGACTGCGTCCCCAGCAAGACCCTGATCGCCACTGCCGCCCTGATGAGTGCGGTGGAGCGGTCCGACGAGCTGGGGGTCAACCAGGGCGGGACGGTCACCGCGGACCTTGCCGTGGTCAACAAGCGGGTGCTGGGGCTCGCTGACGCGCAGTCGGCCGACGTCGCCGCCCGGCTCGACCGCGAGGGCGTACGCGTCGTCGTCGGCGGTGCGCGCCTCGACGGGCCGCAGGCCACGGTGGTCACGAGCGACGACTGCGAGGGGGAGCGCATCGACGCCGACGTGGTGCTCGTGGCGACGGGCGCCCGACCGCGCGTCCTCGAGTCCGCGCAGCCGGACGGCGAGCGGATTCTCACCTGGCAGCAGGTCTACGAACTGACCGAGCTTCCCGAGCGGCTGGTCGTCGTCGGCTCGGGGGTGACCGGCCTGGAGTTCGCCGGCGCCTACCTCGCTCTCGGCTGCGAGGTCGTGCTGGTCTCCAGCCGCGACCGGGTGCTGCCGGGGGAGGACGCCGACGCCGCCCGGGTGATCGAGGACGTCTACCGCCGGCGTGGGATGACCGTGCTCAGCCGCTCGCGCATGGCGTCGGTCGAGCGCCGCGGCGACGGGGTGCGCGTCGCGCTCACCGATGGCAGCTCGGTGGACGGCTCGCACTGCCTGCTGGCGCTGGGCTCGGTGCCCAACACCGAGGATCTCGGCCTTTCTGGCGGCCGGGTCGATCTCGACGACCGGGCCTTCATTGAGGCGGATCGGGTCTCGCGGACGACCGCACGCGGTGTCTATGCCGCCGGAGACTGCACCGGGGTCCTCATGCTCGCCTCGGTGGCCGCCATGCAGGGGCGCATCGCCATGTGGCACGCACTCGGCGACGCCGTCACCCCGCTTGATCTCACCCAGGTCTCCTCCAACATCTTCACCGCGCCGGAGATCGCCACCGTCGGCTGGACCCAGCAGGCGGTCGACGACGGCGAGGTCGACGCGGAGGCGGTGACGCTCCCGCTGGACGGCAACGCGCGAGCGAAGATGCAGGGCGTCCACGACGGCTTCGTCAAGCTGTTCTGCCGGCCGGGCACCGGCATCGTGACCGGCGGAGTGGTGGTGGCTCCCCAGGCGAGCGAGCTGATCCATCCGGTCGCCCTCGCGGTGGCGAACCGCCTCACCGTCGATCAGTTCGTGCACGCGTTCACGGTCTACCCCTCGCTCTCCGGCTCGGTCGCCGAGGCGGCGCGCCGCCTGCACAGACGCGCCTGAACGGTCTGGTCGGCCGGCGCTGAGGTCCGTGGTCGGCGTCGTCCCGGTGGATCTTCCGACGTTGTGGTGGGGTTTGCCGCCGTAATGTCGGAAGGTCCCCCGTCAGCGCAGCCATCAGCGCAGTTGTCAGCGCAGCCGTCAGCGCAGCGTCAGTCGGCGGGGGTGACCACGCACACCAGGTCGCCGCCCTCCGCCGGCCGGGGCGTGGCGATCACCAGGCGCTCGACCGTGCCGCCGATCGGCGTGGTGATGGATGCCTCCATCTTCATCGCCTCGACCGTCGCGACCGTCTGCCCGGCCGACACCGTGTCGCCCTCGGCAACAGTGGGGCTGACCGTGCCGTCGTACGGCACCGCGACCTGCCCCTTGTCGTCGGTGTCGGCGCGCTCGGCGGTGGCGGCTTCGGAGGATGCCGAGCGGTCGCGAACAGACACCGGGCGGAGCTGGCCGTTGATCGTGCACATCACCGTGCGCATGCCCTTGGCGTCCGGCTCGCTGACGGCCTGGGCACCTACAATCAGAGTCTTGCCCTCCTCGATCTCGACCGTGGTCTCGGTGTGGGTGTCCAGGCCGTAGAGGAACGCGTGGCTGGGCAGCACCGACAGGTCGCTGTAGGTCTCGTACGCCTGCTCGAACTCCGCGGCCGGGCCCGGGAACAGCAGCCGGTTGAGGGTGGCCCGGCGCCCGGCCGACGACCCCTCGAGACCGAGCCGGTCGTCGTCGTCCAGGGGGGTGACGCCTCGTGGGGCGGGGCGTCCCTCCAGTGCACGGCTGCGGAACGGCTCGGGCCAGCCACCCGGCGGGTCGCCGAGCTCGCCGGCCAGGAACCCCAGCACCGAGTCGGGCACGTCGTAGTCCTGCGGGTGCGCGGCGAAGGCGGTCGGGTCCGCGCCGACCGCGACCAGGTGCAGCGCCAGGTCGCCGACGACCTTGCTGCTCGGGGTCACCTTGACGATGTTGCCGAGGATGTCGTTGGCGGCGGCGTAGGTTTGCTCGATCTGCTCGAAGCGGGTGCCGAGACCCAGCGCGATCGCCTGCTGGCGCAGGTTGGATAGCTGCCCGCCCGGTATCTCGTGGCGGTAGACCCGACCGGTTGGTGCGGCCAGGCCCGCCTCGAACGGGGCGTAGATGCGGCGCACCGCCTCCCAGTACGGCTCCAGGTCGTTCAGCGCCCGCAGGGACAGGCCGGTCTCGCGGTCGGTGTGGTCGGTGGCGGCGACCAGTGCGGAGAGTGGGGGTTGGCTGGTGGTGCCGGCCATGGCGGCGCACGCGGCGTCGACCGCGTCGACGCCGCACTCGATGGCCGCGAGCAGGGTGGCGAGCTGGCCACCGGCGGTGTCGTGGGTGTGCAGGTGCACCGGCAGGTCGAAGCGCTCCCGCAGCGCGCCGACGAGCCGCCGTGCCGCGGGGGCACGCAGCAGCCCGGCCATGTCCTTGATCGCGAGCACGTGGGCGCCGGCGGCGACGATGCGCTCGGCCAGGTCGAGGTAGTAGTCGAGGGTGTACAGCGTCTCAGCCGGGTCCGACAGGTCGCCGGTGTAGCACAGCGCTACCTCGGCGACCGCCGTACCGGTCTCGCGCACCGCGGTGATGGCCGGCGCCATCTGCGACACGTCGTTGAGTGCGTCGAAGATGCGGAACACGTCGATGCCGGTCGCCGCCGCCTCGGCCACGAACGCGTCGGTCACCTCGGTCGGGTACGGGGTGTAGCCGACTGTGTTGCGCCCGCGCAGCAGCATCTGCAGGCACACGTTGGGCACCGCGTCCCGCAGCGCGGCCAGCCGCTCCCACGGGTCCTCGTACAGGAAGCGCAGCGCGACGTCGTACGTCGCCCCGCCCCACGCCTCGAACGACCACAGCTGCGGTGTTGTCCGGGCCTGGTGGCCGGCCACACCCAGCAGGTCTGCGGTGCGGACCCGGGTGGCGAGCAGGGACTGGTGCGCGTCGCGGAACGTGGTGTCGGTGACCGCCACCGCCTGCTGCTCACGGAGCCGTTGGGCGAACGCCTCGGGTCCGAGGATCGCCAGCAGCTGCCGGGACCCCGTCGGCGGAGGCTGCTGCAGGTCGACGGCGGGCAGCTTGTCGCGCGGGTCCACGATCGCGGGCGCGGTGCCGTTGGGCCGGTTCACGGTGACGTCGGCCAGCCAGTTGAGCAGCTTGGTGCCACGGTCGGACGACATCGAGCGGGTCACCAGATGCGGCCGCTCGTCGATGAACGACGTCGTGAGCCGCCCGGCTGCGAAGTCGGGGTCGTCGAGCACGGCCTGCAGGAACGCGATGTTGGTGGTGACCCCGCGCACGCGGAACTCGGCCACCGCCCGGCGCGCCCGGGCGACCGCGGCGGGGAAGGTGCTGCCGCGGCAGATCAGCTTGGTGAGCATCGAGTCGAAGTGCGCGCTGACCTCGGCACCGGTGAACGTGGTGCCGCCGTCGAGGCGGATGCCGGCACCGCCGGGGGAGCGGTACGTCGTGATCTTGCCGGTGTCCGGGCGGAAGCCGTTGGCGGGGTCCTCGGTGGTGATGCGGCACTGCAGCGCGGTGCCGTGCACGGTGATCGACTCCTGGTGCAGACCGAGGTCGTCGAGGGTCTCCCCGCCGGCGATCCGCAGCTGGGCCTGGACGAGATCGACGTCGGTGATCTCCTCGGTGATCGTGTGCTCGACCTGGATGCGCGGGTTCATCTCGATGAAGACGTGCCCGCCCCCGCTGTCGACGAGGAACTCCACCGTCCCGGCACAGCTGTAACCGATCTCGGTGGCCAGCCGCACCGCGTCGGCGCAGATGCGCTCGCGCAGGTCGGGGTCGAGGTTGGGCGCGGGAGCGATCTCCACGACCTTTTGGTGCCGGCGCTGCACCGAGCAGTCCCGCTCGAACAGGTGCACCACCTGACCCGTGGCGTCGCCCAGCACCTGCACCTCGATGTGCCGGGGGTCGACGACGGCCTGCTCGAGGAAGACCGTCGGATCGCCGAACGCGCCGTCGGCCTCGCGCATCGCCGCCTCGGCCGACGAGCGCAGCTCGTCAGGATCGGCCACCCGCCGCATGCCCCGGCCGCCCCCTCCGGCGACCGCCTTGACGAACACTGGGAACTCGATGCCCTCGGCGGCGGCAACCAGCTCGTCGACGTCGGAGGTCGGCGGCACCGAGGCGAGCACCGGCACGCCGGCCCGCTCGGCCGCCTCCACCGCCCTCGACTTGTTGCCGGTCAGGCGGAGCACGTCCACCGCCGGGCCGACGAAGGTCAGCCCGGCATCGGCGCAGGCCTGCGCGAGCGCCGGGTTCTCGGACAGGAAGCCGTAGCCGGGGTAGATCGCGTCCGCACCGGCCTGCAGGGCCACCTCGACGATCGCCTCGTGGTCGAGGTAGGCGCGCACCGGGTGCCCGCGCTCGCCGATCTGGTACGCCTCGTCGGCCTTGAGGCGGTGCTCGGAGTTGCGGTCCTCGTACGGGAACACCGCGATCGTGCGGGCGCCCAGCTCGTAGGCGGCGCGAAAGGCGCGGATGGCGATCTCGCCACGGTTGGCGACCAGCACCGTTCGGAACACGCGCGTACCTTCCGG
>JBBSMN010000150.1:0-7484 GCA_038233135.1 Propionibacteriales bacterium | reverse complement strand
GCAGCAGATCGTCCCCGACACCGGGGTCGGCGGTGAGCAGGCCGAGGTCCTCGTACAGCCGGGCGGTCTTCGGGTTGTAGTTGCCGGTGCCGATGTGGCTGTAACGGCGCATCCCCTCCGGCTCGTCCCGGATCACCAGGCATGTCTTGGAGTGGGTCTTCAGCCCCAGCAGCCCGTAGACGACATGACAGCCGGCCTGCTCGAGCTTGCGGGCCCAGCGGATGTTGGCCTGCTCGTCGAACCGGGCCTTGATCTCGACCAGCACGAGCACCTGCTTGCCCGCCTCGGCCGCGTCGACCAGCGCGTCGATGATCGGGCTGTCACCCGACGTGCGGTAGAGCGTCTGCTTGATCGCCAGCACCTGTGGGTCGGCGGCCGCCTGCTCGACGAAGCGCTGCACGCTGGTCGCGAACGAGTCGTACGGGTGGTGCAGGAGCACGTCCTGCTTTCGCAGTGCGGCGAAGATGTCGGCCGGGGAGGCGGTTTCGACCTCGGTGAGGTCGGGGTGCGTCACCGGCACGAACGAGTCGTACTTGAGCTCGGCCCGGTCGAGGTCGGCAACCGCGTGCAGACCTCGCAGGTCCAGCGGGCCTGCCAGGCGGAAAACCTCCGCCTCGACCATGTCGAGCTCGGAGATCAGCAGGTCGAGCACGTGCGGGTCGATGTCCTCCTGCACCTCGAGGCGGGTGGGCGGGCCGAAGCGGCGGCGCAGCAGCTCCTTCTCGAGCGCCTGCAGCAGGTTCTCGGCGTCGTCCTCCTCGACCTCGAGGTCCTCGTTGCGGGTGACGCGGAAATTGTGGTGACCCACCACCTCCATGCCCGGGAACAGCATCTCGAGGTGTGCGGCGATGACGTCCTCCAACGGCACGAACCGCTCGTCGTCGAGGCGCAGCCAGCGCGAGAAGTTCGGCGGCACCTTGACCCGGGCGAAGTGCTCGGTGTCGGTGTCGGGGTTGCGCACGGTGACGGCCAGGTTGAGCGACAACCCCGAGATGTACGGGAACGGGTGCGCGGGGTCGACCGCGAGCGGAGTGAGCACCGGGAAGATGCGCTCCGCGAACAGCGTGCCCATCGCTTTGTGCTCTTCTGCGGTCAGCTCCTTCCAGCGCAGCAGCTCGATGCCCTCCTCCTGCAGCGCCGGCTGCACCTGGTCGTGGAAGATGTCGGACTGGCGGCGCATCAGCCGCTGGCTCTCGCGCCAGATGTTGTCCAGCACCTCTCGCGGGCGCAGGCCGCTGGCGGCGCGTACGGCGACACCTGCGGCGATGCGGCGCTTGAGACCCGCGACGCGGACCATGAAGAACTCGTCCAGGTTGCTGGCGAAGATCGCGAGGAACCGGGCCCGCTCGAGCAGCGGCAGGTCGGCGTCGTCGGCCAGCTCGATCACCCGCTCGTTGAACGCCAACCACGACAGCTCGCGGTCCAGGAAGCGGTTGTCGGGCAGGTCCTCGGGGGGCGGCTCGTAGCCCGGCTCGACGTCGTACGTCTCGTCGGTGGTCGCGGTCGCCCGGGTCTGCAGATCCTCGCTCACCGGTCCATCGTCCCACCGTCTCCGACCCCCGCGGTAGTGACGCCTGGGCGGTCCCCGGTCGGGCCCCGCCTGGCCGCCACGTTTACGTGCCGCGCGTGCCGACGGCAGTGGCGGGTTGCTCGATCGCCGGGTGCCGGTACTGGGTGTCGGTGCCGATGTGGGCAAAGCCCAGCCGCTGGTAGACCCGCAGCGCGGCGGCGTTGTCGGCCTCGACGTACAGGAGCACCGCGCGCACCGCCTGCTGCGCGAGGTGCTGCAGCCCGACCAGGGTCAGCGCCGACCCCAGGCCGCTGCCCTGCTCGACGGGATCCACGCCCAGGACGTACACCTCGCCGACCCGCCCACCGTCTGCGGGCACGACTTTGGTCCAGTGGAAGCCGACGAGCCGGTCGCCGTCCGGCCCGCCGAGCCGCTCCGCCAGGAAGAAGCCCCCCGGGTCGAACCAGTCCGAGCCCAGACGCTGGGCCAGATCGTCGACGTCCAGGCTGCCCTGCTCGGGGTGTGCGGCGAAGGCCCGCGCGTTGAGGTCGAGCCAGGCCGACTCGTCCTGGTCGACCACGAACGTACGCACGGCGACGCCGCCAGGGAGCTGGAACGCTGGCAGTGCCGGGGCATCCCCGCCGAGCGGGCGCTGCAGCTGCCACAGCTCCCGGACCCGGTCGAAGCCGGCGCGCGCAGCCAGCCGCGCCGCGCCGGGATGGCCGCCGTGGGACCAGACCCGCACCGCGGACCCGCCCGCCTCGTCGAACAACCGGGCGACCATGGCCGACCCCCAGCCGGCGCGCCGGTGGTCCGGTGCGACCACGCACTCGGCGGCCAGGTCCCCGCCCGCGGTCCCGTCGAGCTGGGCATAGGCCACCAGCTGGTCCGCGCCGGCGGTTCCCAGCAGGTGCCGTACGGCATCGCCGCCAGGATCACCCAGCCTCAGCAGCGCCTGCTCGTTGAGCGCACTGGCCCCGTCGACCTGGTCGGCGCGGCGTACCAGGTCGTCGACCGCGGCCGCCTCGGCCGGCGCGAGCCGAGCATGCACCTGGATCGACCGGTGCGCGGTCGGGTCGGGATTGCTCACCCTGCCGAACCTATCGGCCCGCCCGACCTGCTCTCGCCAAATGGCCGGGGCTCGACCGCTCCTGGCGCGGTCAGCACCCACATGGCACCTGAACAGGTGCCCGCGGAACCAGGTGCCGCCCTGCTGGGCCAGCCGCCCGCCCCGGGCCGCCCGGCGGGGGCGGAGCGTCCGGCTGCCGTTCATGCAGCCGACTGCGCGTGGACATGTCGCCACGCGGTCGCGACCGCTACAGTCCTCATCGACCGTGAGCAAACCATTACTCAAGGGATCTTTCGCCATGCCCCGAGCCCTCGGCCGCCACCTGCGGCTCGCTGTCGTGACCGCAGCCACCCTCGCCGTTGCCGCGGCCACCTTGCCGGCGCCCGCGCAGGCCGACCCGGGTGCAGACGGCCGGTCGGGCAGTCGGGCCGAGGCCCGTCAGGCGTACGACGCCGCGGCCCGCGCCACCGGCAAGGTCGTCAAGCTCGACCTGCTGGCGATCAACGACTTCCACGGCAACCTCGAGCCGATCACGGCCGAGAGCTCGAGCGGGCGCATCAACAACACTCCCGCCGGTGGTGCGGAGTATCTCGCGACCCACCTCAAGCGGTTGCGAGACAAGGCCCGCGCGGGCGGCGCGCGCAGCCGTACGGTGGCTGCCGGCGACCTCATCGGCGCCTCTCCGCTGCTGTCGGCGGCCTTCCATGACGAGCCGACGATCCGGGCGATGAACCGGATGCGGCTGGACGTGGCCGCGGTCGGCAACCACGAGTTCGACGAGGGCTACCGGGAGCTGCGGCGCCTGCAGCGTGGTGGCTGCCTCGACGACGGGGACGGTGCGGACAACCAGGACTCGTGCCCCGGCGGCGAGACCTTTCCCGGCGCGCGCTTCAAGTACCTCGCGGCCAACGTGATCAAGGACCGCACAGACCGCTCGATCCTGCCCGCCGTGAAGGTCACCAAGGTGGCCGGCATCAAGGTCGGCTTCATCGGGATGACGCTCGAAGGCACGGCCGGCATCGTCAGCCAGTCCGGCATCCGGGGGCTGACGTTCACCGACGAGGTCAAGACCGCCAACGCGCTGGTCCCTCGACTGCGCAGGCACGGGGTCGAGTCGATCGTGCTGCTCGTGCACGAGGGCGGGTTCACCACCGACCCGAGCGTCTACGACGCGTGCCCCGGCATCTCCGGCCCGATCGTCGACATCAACGCCGGGCTCAGCCCCCAGATCGACGCGATCATCAGCGGCCACACCCATCAGCCGTACAACTGCGAGCTGCCGGACAAGAAGGGGACCCCGCGGCTGGTGACCAGCGCGTCCAGCTATGGCCGGCTGGTCACCGACGTGCACCTGCTGCTCGGGCGCAAGACCAAGGACGTCGTGCGCCCGGCCGCGTACGCACAGAACAGGATCGTGACCCGCGACATCGCGATCGATGCGGCCGGCATCACCCGGCTGATCGACCACTACTCCGAGCTGGTCGGTGAGATCACCAACGCGGTCATCGGGCAGATCACCCAGACGATCACCAGGGACCAGGACGTCTCGGCGGAGTCACCGCTGGGCCTGCTCATCGCCGACTCGCAGCGGCAGTTCAGCGGGGCGGCCGCACCGGGCGACGGCCCGCCCGCCGACATCGCGTTCATGAACCCCGGCGGCATCCGGGCCGACCTGGTCCCCGAGCCCGACGGCGATGTGACGTACGGGGCGGCGTTCACCGTGCAGCCGTTCAGCAACTACGTGGACACGATGGACCTGACCGGCGAGCAGGTGTTGGAGGTGCTGCGTCAGCAGTTCACCGGCGACAACGCCGGCTCGCCGCGGGTGCTGCAGCCGTCGGGTCTGACCTACACCTGGGACCAGAGTGCGACCGGTGCCGCCAAGGTGGTCGAGAGCAGCGTCCAGGTCGGCGGGGCGCCGATCGACCGGTCGGCGACGTACCGGGTGGCGGTCAACTCGTTCCTGTCCGACGGGGGTGACGGCTTTGCGATCTTCACGGAGGGCACCGACAAGTATCGCGGCGGGATCGACCTGGACGCGCTCGCGGAGTACCTCGGCGTCAACTCGCCGTACGCACCGTTGCCCACCAACCGGATCGACGTCCAGCCCTGACCCGCCGGGCGAAGGATGATGCATCCGCGGGGCTCCGGCCCCGTGGATGCATCATCGCCCGTCGCGGCGCGGGCACGCCGGGAAAAAAAGCCTCAGCTGTTGGCGGCGACCGGCTTGCCGTTGACCGCCTCGGCCTCGGCAGGACTGCCCACCGCGGCGGCCGCGTCGGCGGGGGCGGCGGCGCTGCGGTCCCGGCGCTCGGCGATGAACCGGTAGCCCACGTTGCGTACGGTCCCGATCAGCGTCTCGTGATCGGTGCCGAGCTTGGCCCGCAGCCGGCGCACGTGCACGTCGACAGTGCGGGTGCCGCCGAAGTAGTCGTAGCCCCAGACCTCCTGCAGCAGCTGCTGGCGGGTGAAGACACGGCCGGGGTGCTGGGCGAGGAACTTGACCAGCTCGAACTCCTTGAACGTCAGGTCGAGAGTGCGGCCCTCGAGCTTGGCGGTGTAGGAGACCTCGTCGATCGTCAACCCGCCCGAGCCGATCAGCGTGCGGTCGTCGTCCCCGCGGCGTTGCGACAGCCGGCCGGTGGCAAGGCGCAGCCGCGCCTCGACCTCGGCGGGGCCGGCGGTGGTGAGCAGCACGTCGTCCATGCCCCAGTCGTCGGCGACGACGGCCAGCCCGCCCTCGGTGAGCACGAGGAGCAGTGGGACCTCGATGCCGGTGGTGCGCAGGAGCCGAGTCAGCCCGCGGATATGGGCCAGGTCCGTACGCCCGTCGACCAGCACGGCGTCGCACGGCGGTGCGTCGAGCAGTGCGCTCGCCTCCGCTGGCAACAGCTTGACCCGGTGCGGCAGCAGGCCCAGGGCGGGCAGCAGCTCCGCGGCGGAGTCGAGGCTGCGCGTGGGGTCGTCGCCGGGCAGGGACGGTGTCAAGAAGAGCAGGGTGGCCATGTCGGCATCCTTCGCTGGCGTGCAGGACGTGCAGGACAGGGGCTCCGTAAACACAGCGAGGCCGGGGGGTAAACCCCCAGGCCTCGTCGCGTGCACCACCATAGTCCACATGGAGCCGACCATCCGTACGGCGACGCGCGCAGGCGGTGACGTCCAGGTGCGCTACTGGGCCGCGGTACGCGCCGCGGCAGGGGTGCCCGACGAGCGGGTGCCGGCCGGGTCGCTGGACCAGGTGCTCGCCGAGGTGGCGTCGAGGCATGCCGACTCGTCCCGGTTCGCCCCGGTCTTGTCCATCTGCTCGGTCCTCGTCGACGAGCAACCGGTCGGCAGCCGCCGTCATGGCGAGGTCGCGGTGCCCGCCGGCGCGACGGTTGACCTGCTGCCGCCGTTCGCCGGCGGCTGAGCCCTGTGGGCGGCGCGGAACATCCAGATCGTGAGACGCGTTTGCTGTCCATGAGACGCTGGAGAGGTCGGGCGCGTTGCAAGCCGCCCGCGACCAACCGTGACGACAGGACCAGGTGTGTACGCCCCCACCCCGCTGACCAGGCGCCGCGCAGTGGACAACTGCCGCGTCTGATCGGCGCTGTGTCCAGCCGGCTGAAGCATCGCCCCATCGCCCGTCCAGCCACCTGATCATCAGCCAACCAGGGAGACTTTTCACATGAGCCGCAACTCCGCACTCGTCGACGCCGACTGGGTCGAGCAGCACCTCGACGACGACAGCATCGTGCTCGTCGAGGTCGACGAGGACACCAGCGCGTACGACAAGGGCCACATCCGTGGCGCGGTCAAGCTCGACTGGAAGCAGGACCTGCAGGACCCCGTCCGCCGCGACTTCGTCAACAAGGAGCAGTTCGAGCAGCTGCTGGGCGGACGCGGCATCGGCAACGACCAGACCGTCGTGCTGTACGGCGGCAACAACAACTGGTTCGCGGCGTACGCGTACTGGTACTTCAAGCTCTACGGCCACGACGACGTCAAGCTCGTCGACGGCGGTCGCAAGAAGTGGGAGCTGGAGAGCCGTGAGCTGACCGACGCCGTAACCGGGCGACCGACGACCACCTACACCGCGCAGCAGCCGGACACCTCGATCCGCGCCTTCCGCGACGAGGTCGTCGCCGCGATCGGGTCGCTCAACCTGGTGGACGTCCGTAGCCCCGACGAGTACGCCGGCCGGTTGCTCGCCCCGGCGCACCTGCCGCAGGAGTCCGCGCAGCGCGGCGGCCACATCCCCACCGCGTCCAGCGTGCCGTGGAGCAAGGCGGCCAACGAGGACGGCACCTTCCGCTCCGACGACGAGCTCCAGCGTCTCTATGGCGACGCCGGCGTCGACTTCGGCAAGGACACCATCGCCTACTGCCGCATCGGCGAGCGCAGCGCGCACACCTGGTTCGTCCTGCACGAGCTGCTCGAGCAGGCCAACGTCAAGAACTACGACGGCTCCTGGACCGAGTACGGCTCGCTGGTCGGCGTGCCGGTCGCGGTCGGCGACGAGCCGGGCGCCGCCTGATGTGCGGTGCAACGGCCGGCGGACCGTCGCTCGACGGGGTCGACCTCAAGCAGCAGGCGGTGATCCAGGGCGTCGTGACCCGTGCCGGTGAGCCGGTCGGCGGTGCGTACGTGCGGCTGCTCGACCGCACCGGCGAGTTCACCGCCGAGGTGCCGACATCGGCCACCGGGCAGTTCCGCTTCTTCGCCGCCGAGGGCGACTGGACCGTACGCGCGCTCGCGCCGCAGGCGGTGCCGGCCGACCTGGTCGTCGCCGCGCGCACCGGTGGGGTGGCCGAGGTCAGCCTCGCCCTCGACCCCACCTGACCCCAGAGTTGGGGGGGGGGTTGTGAGCGGGTGGCTAAGCGGCAACAGAACAAGAGGACCAAGCAACACCCAGGACGGCCTCCG
>JBBSMN010000149.1:0-7594 GCA_038233135.1 Propionibacteriales bacterium | reverse complement strand
TCCAGCGACATAGGCGGTGCTGTGGACGACGGGTGTTGAGGAGCCACGCTGCGACGTCCCGGGAGGCCATGGCAGGTTCGGTCGGTCGTCGCAACACCGCCCTGACGCGAGGTGTTGTACATGTGGACCAAGAAGGAGCTTGTCGACAAGAAGGCCGAGTTCTGGGTGTTGATGGCCCAGGGCTCGACGCTGATCGCGGCCTGTGAGGCTGTCGGCGTGGACCGACGAAGTGGACGTCATTGGCGTCAAGCGACAGGCGGACGGATCCCGCGCAAGCGCCCCGCGCCCTCGGGGAGATATCTGTCGCTGGAGGAGCGGCTGCGGATCGCCGATCTGCATCTGGCTGGCGAGACGATGAGCAAGATCGCCGCCGACCTGAGCCGGGCGGTCTCCACGGTCAGCCGTGAGCTCACTCGCAATGCCCCGACGGCCGGCCCACGGGGGCGTCCTCGCGGGAAGTACGCGCCGTACGCGGCGCAGAAGCAAGCCGAGCTGCGAGGACACCGCCCCAAGGCCAGCAAGTTCGACAATCCTGAGCTGGCCGCGGAGGTGCAGGCGAAACTGTGCGTGAAGTGGAGCCCCGAACAGATCAGCCTCCACCTCATTGCGCAGTTCAGTGACCGAGCGGAGATGCAGGTGTGCCACGAGACGATCTACCAGGCGCTGTACGTGCAGGGCCGCGGTCACTTGCGGGCTGATCTGCACCGACACCTACGCACCGGCCGGGCCGTCCGTCGTCCGCGCGGGTCGACCGCCAAGCGTGCGTCGAAGATCCCGGACATGGTCTTGATCAGTGAGCGCCCTGCAGAGGTCGCCGACCGGGCCGTGCCCGGGCACTGGGAAGGCGACCTGATCTTGGGCTCGAACTGTCGCTCGGCTATCGCCACCCTCGTGGAACGCCAGAGTCGCTACACGATGCTGGTCCACCTCCCCGGCGACCACGGGGCCATGAGCGTGCGTGACGGCCTGCTGGCGACGTTCGCAACGTTGCCCGAGCACCTGCGCAAGTCGCTTACCTGGGACCAGGGCACCGAGCTGACCAGGCACCGCGAAATCACCTTGGCGACCAATATGCAGATCTACTTCTGCGACCCGCACAGCCCCTGGCAGCGCGGCAGCAACGAGAACACCAACGGGCTGCTACGCCAGTACTTCCCCAAGGGCACGCGAGGCGGCGAGCAGGGCGCCGGCCATGACGGAACCGGCCGCCCAGCCGCCGAGGACGCGGGTCAGCTGCTCCTCGACCGAGCGGCTCACGCGTCGTGCGCCGCTGCCCTCTGGGGGAAGCGCGTCATCAGCGACAGCGCCGCGTGCGCGACCCCGAGCAGCACGAAGAACGAGACGGCCGTGAAGTCGTCGGCGAAGCCGAGGACGAACGGCGTCAGGACCAGCACGACCGCCAGCACGTAGTCCAGGGTTGGGTGCGCCAGCAGCCAGCACCATCGATGGACCTGACCGGGTCGCCGTCGAGACGTCGGTGATCAAGGTATCTCCGTCTGTCAGACTGGCGGCCGTGACCGACTGGGCGGCGTGGCACACGCCGTACGACGACCCCGACAGCCCGCTGTCGCAGCGTCTGCGTGCGGTTCGAGCGGAGGTCGCCTCCGGACTCGACCGAGCATCCGAGGGACCCGTCCGGCTTTTAAGCTTGTGCGCCGGCCGCGGCTTGGACGTGTTGCCGCTGCTGTCTGTGCACGCTCGTGGCCCAGACGTACACGGTCGGCTCATCGAGGTCGACTCCCGAAACGTCGAGGTCGCTCGCTCCCTGGCCCCGGAAGGCATCGAAGTTGTCCAGGCCGACGCCGGGACGACCGACGCATACGGCGACGCTGCGCCCGCCGACCTGTTGCTGCTCTGCGGCATCTTCGGCAACATCTCGGATGAGGACGTCGAGCGCACGGCGGGAGCCGTCCCGCAGTTGTGCGCCCCCGGCGCCACCGTCGTGTGGACGCGCTCGATGCACGCCCCCGACCTCACCCCCGCCGTGCGGAAGTGGTTCGCCGAGGCGGGTGTGGTCGAGACGGCTTTCGTGACGGAGGGACCTGCTGGCTGGGCGGTTGGCGCCGGCACCTTCCACGGCAGCCCTCAGCCGCTCGTCCCCGGCTGCCGGCTGTTCACCTTCACCAGGCGCCCACCGGCCTGACCCCCACGGGTCTGCTGTGCGGCCGCCACGAAGCCGCGGACCTGCTGCGGCGCTGGCTCGACCGCAAGCCCAAGATGCACGCGGGCGCGTCACAGAGCGCCGCCTACCTACAGTTTGGCGAGGGCGGGCAGTGGGCGGTTCTGCGATGTTGCACCACGCCGGAAGCTGGCCCGGAGGCCGAACGTCAGCCGGGGCACCTCGCGCGGCGGCCACCGAGTCGGGTACGGCGTCTCGGTGGACGATCAGCTGTCGGGATACCGCGCTCGGGCTGGCACTGCCGTGCTGGCCATCCGCCACCCGCGCGTAGCTGTACTCCGGTCGAGCCGTCTGCCTTATCGTGGGAGACCCCTAGTCCCGCCAGGCCGAGGCCAGGTCCCGTGCGGCGCGCTCGGGGTCGTCGCTGGCGCAGATTGCGGAGACGTAGGCGGCGCCGGCCAGGCCCGCCCGGCGCAGTGGCCCGGCCAGCGCGGCGTCGAGGCCGCCGATGGCGACGCACGGCACCGGGCTGGCCGCGGCGAGCAGGGCGGCGCCGTCGAGCCCGACGGGCGGCTCGTGCCCCGGCTTGGTCGGCGTCGAGCGCACCGGGCCGACCCCCAGGTGGTCGACCACGCCGGCGGGCCAGCCTGCGACGGCTACCGCCTCGTCCAGCCGGCTCACCGACAGCCCGAGCACCGCGCCCGGCCACAGCAGCGACCGGACGAGCGGTGCGGGCAGGTCGGCCTGGCCGACGTGCACCCCGGCCACCGACGTGCCCTCCGCCCGGGCGGCCAGCACCACGTCGACCCGATCGTTAACCAGCACCGGCACCTCACCGGCCGCCCGCACCACCGCGCGCACCAGCGCCAGCAGCGCCCCCCCGTCCGCGGTCTTGTCCCGTACCTGCACGCAGGTGGCCCCGCCGCGCACCGCGGCCGCGACGACCGCCGGCACCCCGCGCTCCCCGCAGAGCACCGGATCGGTGACGAGATAGGTCGACAGGTCCGGCGGGCTCATAACAGCCGTACGCGGGGGGCCAGCTGCTCGCCAGTCAGCAGCGCCAGCTCGTCAAGTAGGTGCACCGCGAACGAGCCTGGCCCGCGGGCCGCGAGGGCCGCGAGCTCGGCCGCCGCGCACAGCCCGGCGGTCGCTGCGACCGCGGCCAGCAGCGGCTCGTCGGTGACGGCGCAGCCGGCGGCGACCAGGGCACCAAGGGCGCACCCGACCCCCGTCACCCGCGTCATCATCGGGGTGCCGCCCTGCACCCGCACCGTGCGCCCCGCGTCGACCAGCGCGTCCAGGGGCCCGCTCACCGCGACGGCCCGCGCGCCACCAGCCGACCCACCAGGCCCGCCAGGCCCGCCGGCGCCCAGCAGCTCCCTGGCCGCGGGCACCGCGGTTTCGGCGTCGTCGCCCGCGTCCACCCCGCGCCCAGCGGCGCTCCGCCCGGCCAGCCCGAGCACCTCCGAGGCGTTGCCCCGCACCACGGTCGGGCCGACCGCGAGCAGCTCGCGGGCCAGGGCGGTACGCACCGGCAGCGCACCCACCGCGACGGGGTCGAGCACCCACGGCGTCCCCGCGGCCACCGCCGCCCGCGCGGCCTCGAGCATCGGCGCGCGGGTGGCGTCGTACGGCGTGCCAAGGTTGATCAGCACCGCCCCGGCGACGCCCGCGAAGACCCCAGCCTCGATCGGCACGTCGACCATCGCGGGCGCGGCGCCGACGGCGAGCAGCACGTTGGCGGTGAACGGCGCGACCACGATGTTGGTCAGACACTGCACCAGCGGGCCCTGCTCGCGCACGGCGTCCCAGGTAACGGCCACCGCACCGGCGTCGATCACCGCCGGGCCTGTCACCGCTGCACCCCCGGCCCGTCGACCGGCGCGCCCGCGTCCGGCCACCAGGCGTGGAAGTGGTGCTGCGGACCGTGCCCGGACCCGACGTCGAGCCGATCGGCCGCCAGCAGCGCCCGGGTCAGGTAGTCCTTCGCGTCCGCCACCGCGCCCGGCCAGTCCGGGCGCTGCGGTCGCAGCGCGGCGATCGCCGCCGACAGGGTGCAACCGGTGCCGTGCGTGTTGCGCGTATCCACGCGCGCGGCGGCGTAACGGTGCATGCGACCGGCGTCGAGCAGCAGGTCGGGGTTGTCCGGCCCGGCCAAGTGGCCGCCCTTGAGCAGCACACCGGAGCACAGCCCACCCAGGCGCTGCAGCTGCGCGCGCATCTGCGCCTCGTCGCGCGCCTCGTCCTCGCCGAGCAGGTCGGCGGCCTCGGGCAGGTTGGGCGTGACGAGGTCGGCGTACGGCAGCAGCTCGTCGCGCAGCGCCGCGACCGCGTCGCCGGCCAGCAGCCGGTCACCGCTCTTGGCCACCATCACCGGGTCCACCACCACGTACGGCAGCGCGTGCCGGCGCAGCACATCGGCCACCGCCCGCACGACCGGGGCGCTCTCCAGGATGCCGATCTTGACCGCGTCGATGCGCACGTCGGCGAGCAGTAACTCGAGCTGCGCTGTCACGAACTCGGCCGGCACCGGGTGGACGGCGCTCACGCCCCGGGTGCTCTGCGCGACGAGGGCGGTCACCACGCCGGTGGAATACACGCCGAGGGCGGAGAAGGTCTTCAGGTCCGCCTGCAGCCCCGCGCCGCCGCTGGGGTCGGTGCCCGCGACGGTCAGGACGTTGCACACCCGGCCGGCGCTCACGGCTGCAGCACCAGCCGGCCGGGCACGGTGCCCGCGCGCAGCCGCTCCAGGGCCTGCTCGACGTCGCGCAGCGGCAGGGTCGCCACGACCGGCGGCGTCAGCTGCCCGGCCGCGCCCAGCGCGATCGCCTCGACCAGCTCGGCCCGGGTCGCCCCGACGCTCGCCACGATCCGCTGCTCGGCGACCACCAGCGACAGCGGGCTGACCGTGAGCAGGTCCGCGCTGTAGCCGACGAGGACCAGCCGGCCGCGCCGGCCGAGCGCCTCGACGCCGAGCCGCAGAGTGTCGGTCACCCCCACCAGCTCCACGACCACGTCGGCGCCGGCCCCGCCACTGACGCGCTGCAGCGTCTCCGGCAGGTCTTGCGGGCCGACGGCCGCGGTCGCCCCGAGCCCGGTCGCCGCCGTACGACGCGCGGGGTCGCGGCTGACTGCGACGACCTGCGCGCCGAGCCGGTGCGCCTGCTGCACGACGGCCAGCCCCACGCCGCCCGCCCCCAGCACCACGACCACCTCGCCGGCAGCGGTGCCGGCCTCGGCCAGCGCGTGCAGGGCGGTCGTGCCGGCGCAGCACAGCGGCGCGGCCTGCTCGAAGGTCAACGCGTCGGGCAGGGCGACCAGGCACCGGGCGGGCACCACCACGTGCTCGGCGAACGCCCCGTCGGCGCTGAACGCCAGCACCCCCCGCGACGACAGACACAGGTTCTCCCGGCCGGCGCGGCACCAGCGGCACTCCCCGCAGAACAGGTAGTAGAAGACCGCCACCCGGTCGCCCTCGGCCCAGCCGGTCACCTGCGCGCCGACCGCGTCGACGGTGCCGGCGGCCTCGTGGCCGAGCGTCATCGGCACCCTGGACGGCGCGTAGAGCCCGTCGGTGAAGTGCAGCTCGGTGCCGCACACGCCGGCGGCCCGCACGCGCACCCGTACCTCATCCGGACCAGGCTGCGGGAGGGGCACGTCGTCCAGCGACAGCGGGGCGTGCGGCAAGCGGAAGCGAGCGGCAAGCACGAAGCGACTCCCTACGCCGGTGACCCGGATCAGGTTCCGACGGTCGGCGGGGGTCGTCCGCCCTCTCAGCCCGCGCCCCGGGCTCCCGTGTCCAGACCGCAGACTCTAGCGGGCCGTCCCGGACCGCGTAGACGACTACGTATCGGCCCGGCCGGGCAATACAGTCGCCCGCGGCTGAGACGCACGACACGGGTCGGGAGACTGACGATGAGCTTGAACCTGGCCACGATGCTGCGTGAGTCGGCCACGGCGGCGCCGGACAAGCCGCTGGTGCACATCAACGACCTGAGCTTCACCTACGCGCAGGTCGACGAGATCCCCAGCCGGGTCGCGTCCGCGCTGCTCGGCCTGGGGCTGCAGCAGGGCGTTGACGCCGCCCAGCCGGCTTCCTTCCCCTGCCCCCCGCCGCAGCCCCTCCAGCCCGACGAGGTCCGCTCAGCGGTGAGCGGGAGACCAGCCGGCCGTTGGTCTTGACCCGAGCGAGCTTCTCCAACGTCCAGCCCACTGCCACCTTGTAGTAGCGCACCCGAACTCGGAGCCGGCGCATCACCGCCAGCAGCGCGCGCCGGTCCTCCGCGACCTGCACCGCCAGGCGCTCCAAAGCCGGCCCCACTGGCGTACCACGAGCCGCTCCGGCGGCTCGCTCAAACAGGTCCACACCCCCGCTCGCCCCAAGCAAGTGGTCGTTGAGGTAGATCGAAAGAAGCCGCTGGCCGTCCATGACCACGGTCGTTCCCCGACACCAGCGACCATCCCGCACGCCGGAGCGACATGCCAGACACCCATCGAGAACATCCCATTAGCCGAACGTCCACTGCGACGCCCTTGATCGTCACCGCCTCCAGCGGCCTTGAGCTGGCCGCGCTTTCCCGTATGACCCGCCCGGTGGTCCGTCCCGGTGACCCCTCCCCTTCCGACACACGGCCACGTCAGTTGATCAAGCAGCCGGGGCACGGTCGAGACGATCAGTGCGGCCAAGCTTCGCCAGGCCGAGCGGAGTCACGCTGCCGGCACGCCGATCACCGAGTGCGCCGACGTGCTCGGCGTCGGCCGGGCCACGGCATACCGGCACCTGAAAGGAACGAGCGCTCGCCAGGCCGCCATGGACGCAGGTCGGTTATGGCCGTCGGCGTCATCTTCGGTGGGCGACCGCCTCTGCGACCGCAGGCGCGGGCGGCCTCGAGGGAGGCTATCCCCGCGCCGGATCCAGAGCCGGCGCGAAGAAGGCGTGTAAGGCTTGGCCCAGCCCTCGGAGCAAGCGTGTAACGCCGGCTACAGCTCGTTGAGCAACACCCGAGAACGTCCCGTCTCCGGCGCACTGGGCTTCTCGGGGCAGCAGGATAGGTGCCGCGCGCGGCTGGACCTGACCACACCTCTCGTCCAGCATCCTCATCTGCCGCTGAGCGCGCTGCGGGTGGTCGCTGCCGTGCACGTTGGTTCGACATCGCCGCACCCTCTTCTGGTTCGCAAAAGCAGCCCGAGAACATGTCGGTCTACGACCAGCCTGGACCCGTCAGGCAACGAGATGTTCGCCATTCGTGTGACAACGTCCTCGTTGACGGTCACGCTCATGCCTCGCATGGTCCCGCTTCGTCACGGGGGGCGCGATCCGGTCGCGGTCGTAGAATGTCAATGGCCAAGTTGGTGTCCCCGCTGGTGGCCATCGAAAGTCCCCACCTCGCGGGTGAGTTAGGTCGTCGAGGGGCGGCCTCCTGAGCGCTTGCGGGCTTCGCGCATCCGGTAGGACTCGCCGTCGGTGGCGACGAC
>JBBSMN010000148.1:0-7629 GCA_038233135.1 Propionibacteriales bacterium | reverse complement strand
CGGCGATCCTGCTCGTGACCGTCCAGCCGATGGCGACGACCGTCCAGCAGATCGCAGTCGACCGCTTCATCGACGCGCTGATCGGCGGTGCCGTCGGCCTGCTCGTCAGCACTGCGCTGGCGCCTGACCCGGTCGACGAGCTGCAACGCGATGCGGGCGCCGTGCTCGGCGAGCTCGCCGACCTGCTCGGCGCTGCGGCCGCCTCGTTGCGCTGGGGCGACCCGGGGGTGGCGTGGACCGCGCTGCAGCAGAGCCGCGCACTGGAGGGGCCGCTGCGCAGCCTCGGTGACACCGCTGCCGCGTCGCAGGAGCTGGCGCGCATCTCGCCGCTGCGCTGGCGTCAGCGTGAGCACGTGCTGCTCTACACCCGGTCACTGCGCTACGTCGACTACGCCGTACGCGATGCGCGGGTCCTCACCCGGCGCATCGACACCATGCTGCGTCGCGGCCACACCGACGGTGTCGCGGCGGCACCGGCCCTGCAGCAGCTCGCCGGAGCCGTACGGCTGTTCGCCGACGACCTTGCCGAGCAGCACCGCTTCGACGAGGTGCGCGCGACGCTGATCGGGGTGTCGCGCCAGGTCACCGGCGTGCTGACAGCCGATGCCTCGCTCGGACTGACGGTGATCGTGGCGCAGACCCGGGCGCTGGTGGCCGACCTGCTCCACGCCACCGGCAGCACGTCGGCCGAGCTCGACGACCTGTTCGACTGATAGGTCCGCCACAACGGGCTCGGGGAATGCCGGCGCCGGCGTACCGTGTTAGCCACGTCACAGCACACGCCACGTACGGGAGGCCGACCATGGAGATGTTCACGTCGATGACGATGCCGGCGCTCTTCTTCGCCGGTCTGCTTGTGCTGGTGCTTCTCGGGGCGGCGCTGTACGTGGCGGCGCGGCTGAGCGGTCAGCGCAGAGCCGACGCCGAGCGCCGGATGGGTCCCGCAACGCAGGACACCCACCGCGACCAGCCCTGAGACCCCAGACCCGCACTCTGGCCGGCACGCGACGTCGCCGGCGGGCGCGTGCGACCCCACCGGGCGGGCCCGCTCGTCTAGCCTGAAACCGCGCAGCGATCAGGCCGTGGGCCCGGTGCTGCAAGCATGCGGGCAGCCGACGGAGGAGGCGTGGTGACCTCGACGACGGCCGCACCCGACCTGCACGCCGCCTTGACCGGGCTCCGCGACGCCTTGCGCGCGGCACCGCTGGGCCTCGACGTGCCCGAGGCGGCGGCGGACCGACGTGCCCGCGACGAGATGGTGGCCCAGCTGGACGACTACGTCGTCCCGAGGGTCGAGCAGGTGGACGCGCCGCTGCTGGCGGTGGTGGGCGGTTCCACCGGAGCCGGCAAGTCGACCCTGGTCAACTCGCTCATCGGCCGCCCCGTGAGCCGGGCCGGCGTGCTGCGGCCCACCACCCGATCCCCGGTGCTCGTGCACCACCCCGCAGACACCCACTGGTTCGGCCCCGACCGCATCCTGCCCGACCTCGCGCGCACGTCCGCGCCCTCGACCGACGTCGGGGCGCTGCACCTGGTGGCATCGGCAAGGATGCCGGCCGGGCTCGCGCTGCTGGACGCCCCCGACGTCGACTCGATCGAGCGCGCCAACCGGGAGCTCGCCACCCAGCTGCTCGCCGCGGCCGACCTGTGGCTGTTCACGACGTCGGCGGCGCGCTATGCCGACCAGGTGCCGTGGGGCTTCCTGCAGACCGCGGCCGAGCGCAGCACGGCCCTGGCGATCGTCCTGGACCGCACCGACCCGTCGGCACTGGTCGAGGTCCAGGCGCACCTGGCCCAGCTGCTGGCCCAGCACGGCCTGCGCGACGCCAAGCTGTTCGCGGTGCCGGAGTCGACCGTCGACGATGAGGGCCTGCTGCCGCGCGCCGTCGTGGCGGACGTCCGTGAGTGGCTCAGCGACATCGCCTCGGACGCCGCCAGGCGGGCCGACATCATCCAGCAGACCCTGAGCGGAGCCGTACGGCAGCTGGTGCACGGCGGCGGGCGGCTCGCCGGTGTGGTCGAGGATCAGGAGGCGGCGGCCGAGCGGCTGCACGGCGACGTGACGCAGTCGTACCAGCAGGCCCTCGCCGAGGTGCGGCGCAGCACCGGTGATGGTTCCCTGCTGCGTGGAGAGGTGCTGACCCGCTGGCAGGAGTTCGTCGGGGCCGGTCAGCTCACCCGCAAGCTGGAGCTGCGGGTCGGCCGGTTGCGCGACTGGGCGCTGGCCGCGGCCACCGGCCGCAAGGCGCCCGCTGCCCCGGTCGAGCAGGCGGTGCAGCACGGCCTGCACACGCTCATCGTGGAGCAGGCAGAGAGCGCCGCCGAGCGATGTGCGGCCAGCTGGGACGCGAGCGCGGCCGGCCGGTCGCTGCTGCGCCGGGCGCCGCAGCTGGGACGCGCCTCGCGCGGTCTCGGTGCTGCGTCCGAGCAGGCCGTCCGCGAGTGGCAGGGCGGTATCGTCGACCTGGTCCGCAAGGAGGGTGCCGACAAGCGCGCCACTGCCCGGGTGCTGGCGTACGGCATCAACGGTCTCGGCGTCGCGCTGATGGTCGTCGTCTTCGTGCACACCGCCGGTTTGACCGGAGGTGAGGCGGGCGTCGCGGGCGGCACCGCGTTGCTCGCCCAGAAGGTGCTCGAGGCGGTCTTCGGCGACCAGGCGGTGCGCCGTCTCGCCGACCGCGCGCACGCCGACCTGTTGACCCGCACCGAGGTTCTGTTGGCAGGTGAACGTGACCGGTTCCGCGCCGTCCTCGAGGAGCACGCCGGTCCGACCGGCGCATCGCAGGCGTTGCGCGCCGCCGTACGCCGCCTCGACACCGCCCGTCTCGACGTGGCGAGGTGAGCGTCCAGGCAGTGGCGGCCGGTGCCCGCCGGATGCTCGGCCGGGGCAGGGCCGAAGCGCCCAGCACGATCGACCGCGCCGCCGCGCTGGAGGAGGCCTCGACCATCGCGCGGGGCCGGCTGGACGATGCCGTGCTGGACCGTGTCGACGCTGTCGTCGCCCGCGCGCGGGAACGCCTGCGGCTGTCCGGCGACCACACGGTCGTCGCGCTGGCGGGCGCCACCGGCTCGGGCAAGTCGTCGCTGTTCAACCGCCTGGTCGGCCTCGACCTCGCCACCGTCGGCGTGCGCCGCCCCACCACCTCGCGGACACTGGCGTGCACCTGGTCACCGGACGGTGCCGACGAGCTGCTCGGCTGGCTCGGGATCGGCGACCGGCACCAGGCGACCCCACACAGCGAGCTCGATGGCGGCGCCGCCCGCCCGGGTGACGAGCGGCTGCAGGGACTGGTCCTGCTGGACCTGCCCGACCACGACTCCACCGAGGTCGGGCACCACGTGGAGATGGCGCGGCTGGTGGACCACGCCGACCTGCTGGTGTGGATCCTCGACCCGCAGAAATACGCCGACGCCGCCGTGCATGAGCGCTTCCTGCGCCCCATGGCCGCGCACGCCGACGTGATGCTCGTCGTGCTCAACCACATCGACGCGCTGCCCCCCGCCCAGCACGACGCGACCCTCGCGGACGTACGCCGACTGCTCGACGATGACGGGCTGGGCCCGGTGCCGCTGTTGGCCACGTCGGCAGCCACCGGTGCCGGACTTGGCGAGCTCACCGACGTCCTGGTCGAGCGGGTCGCTGCCAAGCGGGCGCTGCAGCAACGCCTCGACGCCGACCTGCGCTCCGTCGCGGCAGCGCTCCGCGATGAGCACCGCGGGGACGGTGCCGCCGGGCAGCTGGCGCGCGTGGACGACAGCGACACCGACGATCTCGCGCGCGCATTGGCGGCTGCCGCCGGCGTACCCACGGTCGTTCGCGCTCTGGAGCGGTCGCTCGCCGCCCGCGCCCGTCGCGACACCGGCTGGCCACCCACCCGCTGGGTGCAGCGGCTGCGGCGCGACGAGCTGCGCGACCTGCGGCTGGAGGCTTCGGACGGCCCGTCGGTCCTGGTGCGCTCGGCCCTGCCCGCTGCAACCCCGGTGCAACAGGCCGGCGTGGACACCGCGGTGCGCGGCGTTGCTGACGTGGCCGCGGCCGGTCTGGCCCACCCATGGGCGCAGGCGGTGCGCCGGGCCTCCACAAGTCGCCGAGACGAACTTCCGGATGCGCTGGACCAGGCGGTGGTGGACACCGACCTCGACCTGACCCGGCGAGTCTGGTGGTGGGGCCCGGTGCGGCTCGTGCAGTGGGTGCTGCTGGGGTGCGCAGCCGTCGGCCTGGTCTGGCTGCTCGGGCTGGCCGCCCTCGGCTGGCTTCAGCTGCCGCTGCCGGACACGCCGCGTACGGAGGGAATCCCGGTGCCGACGTTGCTGCTGGTTGCCGGCGTGCTGCTCGGCATCGTGGTCGCGGCGGTGGCCCGCGTGGTTGCCGGCGGCTCGGCCCGGCGGCGGGCTCGCGCGGCAGCGCGCGCAATGCACGCCTCCGTCGCCGAGGTGGCCGACACCCACGTGATCGCGCCGGTCCGCGCCGAGCTCGACCGGCACGATCGGGTGGGCACCGCGCTCCTGACCGCCCTCCGCGACTGACCACGGTGCGGGGGCTGCGCTGCGGGCCGCTGCTGCGCGCCACGTAAACGTGGCGCGCGTGCGAGTAGGCGAAGCTGATCAGCGGCGCGGCTCGGTCAGTGCCCAGGCAACCCCAGCCGCCAGGCGCGGACCGGTGTTCCCGTCGCGGTCCGCACGACCCAGCGACTGGTCGCCGACGGGTACGCGCGCACCGTACGCGCGACCGGGCCGCCGGTGAAGATCTCGACAATCGACCCGTCCACCAGCACCCGCGGCGGCACCACGGGCGCCGACGAGACCTCGAAGTCGGCCACCGACTGCTCTGTACCGACGTCGGCCAGCGACAGACGGAACCGACCCGCGGCGGCGTCGAGCTCGATCTCGAACGCCGGGGTGTGGAACGGCGCGCCCGCGATCAGCAGCATCGGTTCGCGGCGCAGGTCGTCCAGCTCGGCTGCGGGACGGGACACCAGCACGTTGTTGAGCACCTGCAGCTCGCGGGCGAAGGTGAGCACGCCGGCCCAGCCTGCGGCATCAACCGCTGCTTGGCCGCGGCCGTCCTCCCGCGACCAGCCCCACATCAGGACGCGACCCGCGTGGCTGAGCACTTGAGGGGCGTAGAACGAGGGACCGTCGTCCAGCTCGCCGGCCGCCGTCGGACTGAAGCGCAACCCCGCCGGACCGGCGGCCAGGTCACCCAGAAACCACCGCACTCCGGCGAGCTGGACCTGGGCCTCTACGAGTCGCCACAGCGACACCAGCAGCACCCAACGGCCGTCGACCTGCACCAGGTTGGGGCATTCCCAGATGTTCGCGCGGGCGGCCGACCTGGCCAGTGGGTCCTCGCCGGTCAGCAGGGTGCCGAGCTCGGTCCACGACGCTAGGTCGTCGCAACCGTAGGTCAACACCCGCGCCGAACCGTGCCGGTGCCCCGCCCCTTGCACCGCATAGCGATGTCCGTCGAGCACGAAGACGAACGGGTCTCGTACGTCGGTGACGGCCGGGTCCGTTGGCATGGCGGCGGCCGGGCGCTGCTGGGGCAGCCAGCGGCGCATCGCCCCGTCGCTCCGCGCCAGTAGCACCGCCGATCTGCCACTGTCGTCGACCACACCGCTGTAGACCGCGGTGGGCACCCCTCCGTCGTCGACGACGCAGCCGCTCCAACACCCGTACGAGTCGAGCTCGGCGGGGCGGTTGACCAGCGCGATCGGCTCCTGGCGCCACTGCACGAGGTCGGTCGAGCTGGCATGACCCCACTTGATCGCGCCGTGCGTCGTGGCGTCAGGGTTGTACTGGAAGAACAGGTGGAAGCGGCCGTGGACGTACGAACAGCCGTTCGGGTCGTTCACCCAGCCGCGGTCGGGACGCCCATGCAACTGCGGGAAGGCCGGGTCCGGGTGTTCGGCCGGGTGCGGGGGGCGCTCGGTGTCCATCGGCCGCACCTGCCGCCTTCCGTACGTGACCCGGCTGCCCCATCATGGCCCTGTGCAGTATCTCGATGCCGGGTCGGCCGCTGCGATGTAGTCGGAGTTCGTCGCGCGGCACCCCGAGCACGCCGGCGAGGTGTCACCGTTCATTCGAGCGATTCGGGGGCTCCGCCGGGCTGACCGACGCCCCGCCAGTCCCGTCACGCGCGTCACGTAAACGTGGCCGATCAACCCTTTACGGGGCATGCGCGCCACGTAAAGCGACGCTGCGCCACGTTTACGTGGCGCGCGGCGCCGGTGCCGTCCAGCGCGCGGCGGCGGACACCAGGCGGTGCAGGTCACGGGCGACCGGCTGGGTCTCACCGGCTCGCACCGCCACGGTCACGTCGGTCCAGGCGCCAGGGTCGTTGAGCCGCAGGTAGTGCACGTGCTCGTGTCGCAGCGTGCGCACCGACTCCGGCACGATCGCGACCCCGAGCCCGGCGGCGACCAGCGCTAGCAGGGTGACGAACTGGTTGGCCTCCTGGGCGAAGTTCGGCGTCAGCCCGGCCGCGCGGCACATCACGAGCAGCTTGTCCCACGCCCGCGGCACGCGCTCGCGCGGCAGGGTGACGAACGGCGAGCGTTCGAGCTCGGCCAGCCGGATCCGCCGGCAGTGGCGCAGCGCATGGTCGTGCGGGACTGCTGCGAGCAGCGGCTCCCGTTGCAGTGTGTGGACCTGCAGGTCATCGGTTGGCTCCAGGTCACGCCCCAGCCCGACGTCGATCTCGCCGTTGAGCAGCTGGAGCACCTGCTCCTCGGTCGTCATCTCGCGCAGGGACAGCTGGACGAGGGGCCGCTTTGTGCGGTGGACCGCCACGACCCGGGGGAGAACCTCGACAGCCGCGGACGCGACGAATCCCAACGTTGCCCGACCACGTACGCCGCTGGCCGCCTGAACAGCCGCGATACGCGAGTCGCTGGCCGCTGCGAGGGTGCGGCGGGCCGCGTGCACGAACGCCGCCCCGGCGGGGGTCAGCTCGACCCGGCGACTGGTGCGCTTGAACAGCTCGACGCCGAGGTCGTGCTCAAGCTGACGCACCTGGCGGGACAACGACGGCTGGGCAACGTGCAGCCGGTCGGCGGCACGGCCGAAGTGCAGCTCCTCCGCGACCGCGACCGCGTAGTGCAGATGTCGCAGTTCCATAGTCGCCACCCGAGATCGATGCCCAAAACGTATCGATCAAGCATAAACAAGTCTTTGCCAGTCTAGGTATCGCGGTCCTAGAGTCCAGGCAGTTCAATGCACGCCCCGATCCGACGGAGGACCACAGATGACCAGCCCGCACGCCACGCCCTACCTCAACGGAACCTGGATCGAGGGCTCCGGCCACATCGTCGAGCGGGAGAACCCCGCTCACCCCGACAGCGTCGTCGGCCACACCGACACCGCCGACGAGTCGATCGTCGACCGGGCGGTCGAGGGTGCTGCCGAGGCGGCGTACGCCTGGCGGCGGCGGCCGGCGCTGGAGCGTGGCCGCATCCTGGTGCGCGCTGCCGAGGTGACGGAGGCCAGGGTCGACGACCTCGCCCGGTTGCTGACGCTGGAGGAGGGCAAGACGCTCGCGGAGCCGCGCGGCGAGGTCGTCCGCAGCGCCGAGACGCTGCGCTTCCACGGCCTGCAGGCCTGGCAGCCGGTCGGTGAGGTGTTCAACGG
>JBBSMN010000147.1:0-7770 GCA_038233135.1 Propionibacteriales bacterium | reverse complement strand
GCCGCGTTGCGGAGCCTCACCCACGACGGCGACGACCTGGTCGAGCCCTCACGCGGTGTGCGGGGCAGCGCCTTTGCCGGCGCGCTGCTGGCACCGTGGCCCAACCGGATCGGCGGGGCGACGTACGTGTTCGACTCCCAGCAGCATCGGCTGCCGGTCAACGAGCCGAGTCGCGGGCACGCCATCCACGGGTTGGCGTACGCGCTGCGCTGGGAGGTGCTCGAGACCTCGGACGACCGGGCCCGCCTCGCGGTGCAGGTGCCGACGCAGCCGGGCTGGCCGTTCGAGCTGGCGCTTGCGGCGGACTACCAGCTCGACGCCGACGGGCTGACCGTGCGCCTGGAGGCGACCAACGCCGGCGACACCCGGCTCCCCTACGGCTGCGGCACGCACCCCTACCTGGTCTGCGGCGACGGCCCCATTGACGACGCCGAGCTGACGCTGCCCGCGGCCACCCGACTCGAGACCGACGACAAGATGCTGCTGGTCGGGCCGGCCCCCGTCGACGAGGTCGACGCCGACTTCCGCACTCCGAGCCTCATCGGAGACAGGTTCCTGGACCACTGCTTCACCGACATCGCCACCGACGAGCACAGGGACGCGCGGGCGGAGCTGCAGGGGCCCGGCGGTCGCGGGGTGGCCGTCAGCTGGGGGCCGTGGGCGCGCTGGGTCCAGGTGCACACCCCCGTACGGTCGTCGGCCGAGCACCGGCACAGCCTCGCGGTCGAGCCGATGAGCTGCCCGCCGGACGCGTTCCGGTCCGGCGACGGGTTGATCGTGCTGGCACCCGGCGAGCGGCACACGGCGTGGTGGCGGATCGAGGCTACGCTCGACGACATGTCCGACCCGCCCGTCGAACAGTGAGCTCGGTCTGGCTCAACAGCGTCCTGATTGTCCTCCTGGTGATCCTGGGCGGCTTCTTCGCAGCCGCCGAGATCGCCCTGGTGTCGTTGCGCGACAGCCAGATCCGCAGCCTGGCGCAGGGCAGCAAGCGCGGCGAGACCGTGGCGCGGGTGGCCAAGGACTCCAATCGCTACCTGTCCGCGGTGCAGATCGGCGTGACGCTGATGGGGTTCTTGTCGGCGGCCTTCGGGGGCGCCACCTTGTCCTCCGAGCTGTCCCCGGTCCTGCGGCGCCTGGGCCTGTCCGACGGCCCGGCCGACCTGCTCGCGCTCGTCGCGATCACCCTGGTCGTCGCCTACGTGTCCATCGTCTTGGGTGAGCTGGTGGCAAAGCGGCTCGCGCTGCAGCGGGCGGAGGGCACCGCGCTGCTGCTGGCTCCGGTGGTCGACAAGATCGCCACGGTGCTGACACCGGTCATCTGGCTGCTGGGCAAGTCCACCGACCTGGTCCTGCGTCTGCTCGGTGGCGACCCGGGTGCGCAACGCGAGCAGATGAGTGACGAGGAGCTGCGGGAGCTGGTCAGCAGCCACGAGACGCTGACCGCGGAGGAGCGCCACATCGTCGAGGAGGTCTTCGAGGCCGGCGACCGCCAGATCCGCGAGGTGATGATCCCGCGCACAGAGGTCGACTTCGTCGACGCGTCGATGCCGCTGGCCAAGGCCGCCGAGCTGGCCGCCGAACGGCCGCACTCGCGCTACCCCGTGATCCGCGGCTCGTCAGACAACGTGATCGGCTTCCTGCACGTGCGCGACCTCTACCGGCCTGGCGTCGACGCGCGCGGCCAGCAGGTGGCCGCGCTCGCCCGCGAGGCCCTGCTGCTGCCCGGCACCAGGGAGGTGCTGCCGGCGCTCGCGGACCTGCGCCGCGCCAGCGTGCACCTGGCCATCGTCCTCGACGAGTACGGCGGCACCGCAGGGATCGTCACGATGGAGGACCTGGTCGAGGAGCTCGTCGGCGACATTCGCGACGAGTACGACGACAACGAGCCGCAGTCGCGCCGGCTGGTGGGCGGCGAGATCGAGGTCGACGGCCTGCTCAACCTCGACGACTTCGAGGACGAGACCGGCCTCGAGCTGTCCGACGGACCGTACGAGACCGTTGCCGGCTACATCACCTCCGTCCTGGGCCGGCTGCCGGCCACCGGTGACGAGTGCGAGGTCGACGGTCACCGGTTGTCGGTGGTGGCGATGGACAGCCGTCGCATCGACCGGGTCCGCGTGAGCGCGCTGGACCAGCCTGCCGAGCGAAGCTGAACCGCGCCGCTGGCACAATGCGCGCCATGCCCGCAGCGTCACCTGAGCCCACCCGGCCCCGCCTGTTCTCCGGGATCCAGCCGACCGCCGACTCGGTCCACCTCGGCAACTACCTGGGCGCGCTGCGGCAGTGGGCCAGCCTGCAGGCTGACCACGACGCCTTCACCTGCGTCGTCGACCTGCACGCGATCACGCTGCCGCACGACCCGCAGCTGCTGACCGATCGCACCTACCGGGCGGTGGCTCAGGTGGTCGCGGCAGGCATCGACCCCGACCGGTCGACGCTGTTCGTGCAGAGCCACGTGGCCGAGCACACCCAGCTGGAGTGGGTGCTGGGCTGCGTGACCGGCTTCGGTGAGGCGAGCAGGATGACGCAGTTCAAGGACAAGAGTGCGCACGGGGCCCGGGACGGCGCGTCGGTCGGCCTGTTCACCTACCCCGTGCTGCAGGCGGCGGACATCCTCCTCTACCAGGCCGACCGGGTCCCGGTGGGCGAGGACCAGCGCCAGCACCTGGAGCTGACGCGGGACCTGGCCGGCCGCTTCAACCAGCGCTTCGGCGACACCTTCCGGTTGCCCGAGCCGTACATCGTGAAGGAGACCGCCAAGATCCTCGACCTGCAGCGCACCGACAAGCAGATGAGCAAGAGCATCGCGGGACCCGGTTGCCTGTTCCTGCTCGACGAGCCCGCCGTCAATGCCAAGAAGGTGCGCAGCGCCGTCACCGACTCGGAGCGGGAGGTGCGCTACGACCCGGTGCTCAAGCCGGGGGTGTCCAACCTGCTGACGATCCACTCGGCCCTGTCGGGGACGCCGGTCCCCGACCTTGAGCGTTCCTTCGCGGGTCGCGGCTACGGCGACCTCAAGGGTGAGGTCGCCGACGTCGTCGTCGACTTCGGCACGCGGTTCCGGACTCGTACCATGCAGCTGCTCGACGACCGTGCCGCGCTCGGCACGCTGCTGGCCGATGGTGCGGAGCGGGCGCGCGACGTGGCGGTCGGCACGCTGGCGGAGGTCTACGACCGGGTCGGCTTCGTCGCCCCGGCCCGCTGAGAAGTGCTGGCTAGGCTGGCCTCATGCCGACGATCGGGGTGGCCGTCGCGGTGGCCGAGCCGTACGCGACCCAGTTGCGCGAGCACCGGGAGTCCTTGGGCGACGGCCAGGCGCTGACCATCCCCACCCACATCACGCTGTCCCCGCCCACCGAGGTCGACTCCGCCGGTGTCGACCATGTCGAGCAGCACCTGGGCGATGTCGCTGGCCGCCACCGGCCCTTCGACGTGCTCCTGCGAGGCACCGGCACCTTCCGGCCTGTCTCGCCGGTGGTGTTCGTGGCGGTCGCGGCCGGCATCTCCGACTGCGAGCTGCTGGCCCACGACATCCGCACCGGACCGCTCGAGGCGCGGCTGGCGTTCCCGTACCACCCGCATGTCACCGTGGCCCACGACATCGACGACGCCGGGCTCGACCGCGCCTTTGAAGCCCTGGCGGCGTACGAGTGCGGCTTCGGGGTCGGTGCCTTCGGGCTGTACGTGCACGAGCCCGGCGCCGGCTGGCGGCTGCGTCGCGCGTTCGGGCTCTCCGCGGAGCCGACCCCGTGAGTGCTGTCGTCGACAAGGTCAAGAGCGGCGCCACGACGGCGCGCGAGCGGGCACCTCTGGTCGAGCACCTGCTCGCAATGGTGCAGCACTTCGGCAAGGTGGACGGCTCGGTGCTCGCCGGCGGGGTGACGTACTTCGCGTTCCTCTCGTTCTTCCCGCTGCTCGCGCTGGCGTTCGCCACCGTCGGCTTCGTGTCGGGCATCGTCCCCGCGGTCCGCGGCACCCTGACCGACGCGCTGGTCCAGGCCTTCCCCGGCATCGTCGCCCAGGACTGCGCCGCCGATCAGACGGGATGCATCTCCCTGAGTACCTTCGAGAACGCGGCCGGCGCCGCGTCCGTCATCGGTGTCGTCGGGCTGCTCGTGGTCGGGCTCAACTGGGTGTCGGCGCTGCGCACCTCGCTGGCCGACGTGTTCGGCATCCCGCCGCAGGAGCGGCGCAACTTCGTCGTCGGCAAGGTCATCGACCTCGGTGCGCTGATCGTGCTCGGGCTCACGCTGGTGGTCTCGGTGGCGGTCTCCGGCACGGTCGCGACGCTGGTGCCGGCCGTGGTGGGCGCGCTCGGGCTCGACGGGATACCGGGGATGTCGCTGCTGTTCGGGTTGCTGGGGCTCGCGCTGGGGGTGGCGTCGAGCACGCTGCTGTTTGTCGTGATGTTCCGCCTGCTCGCAGCTGACGCCGACGTGGACCCTCGCGACCGGCTGAACGCCGCCCTCGTGGCGGGGGTGGGCTTCGAAGCGCTCAAGCTCGCCGCCGCCACCTTGGTGTCGCTGACGCTGGGCAACCCCGCGTTCGCCACCCTCGGCGTCGCGCTGGTGCTGCTGGTGTGGATGAACTACTTCTCCCGGCTGGTGCTCTACGCCGCGTGCTGGGCGGCGGCTGCACCCCAGGTGCACCAGGAGCGGGCCGAGCGCGGTGACGGTGCGACCCTTGAGGCGCTGCCGGAGGCCCCGCTGGCCGGCGCGGTGCCGGTCCCTGCCGGCGTCGGTCTGGCCGGTGAGCCTGCACCCGACGAGGTCGGCGCGTTCGTACGCGGGGTGGGTGTCGGCGCCGCGGTCATCGCGGCGGTGTGGGCGGCCGCCCGACTCCGCCCCCCCGCCTGACGCCCGGCACTGCCGGCGCGGCGACCAGCCCGGCGCCAGCGGAGGTCAGTGGGCGGCCTGCTCGGTGAGCGTGGCGTGCAGCTGCAGCATCGCGGTCACCGAGGCGGTCCAGGGGTACGTCTCGGCCCGCTGGCGGGCCGCGCTGCCTACGGCGGACCGATCCCGCGCGGCCAGCCCCAGCACGGCGGTGGCCAGCCGCTCGGGGTCGGGCGGCGCCCACGCCCGCACCGCCCGTCGACCAGCTCGCGGCCACCGCCCCGGTCGGCTGTGACCACGGGCACGCCGCAGGCCAGGGACTCCAGCACCGCGAGACCGAACGTCTCGGCCGGGCACACCGACAGCGCCACGTCGGCAGCCGCGATCGTCGCGGCCAGGGCGGCACGGTCCGGCAGGTGACCGTGGAAGCGCACCGGCGCCCCGGTCGCCAGCTGCTCGAGCTCGCTGCGGTGCGGACCGTCGCCATAGACGTCGAGCCGCACCGGCACGCCCCGGCGGTGCAGCGCCACCGCTGTGGCCACCGCCAGGTGCGGGCTCTTCTCCCGCGATAGCCGGCCGACATGCACCAGCCGCAGCACCCCGTCGCCACGCCGCTGACGGTCGGATGAGGGCCGGAACGTGTCCAGGTCCACCCCCAGCGGTACGTGGTGCAGCTTGGCGTGCGTCGCCGGCGGGTACTCCGCCGCCGCGTAGCGGGAGGTGGTGACGATTGCGTCGAACTGGCGCGCCAGGACCCGGTAGGCGATCCCGACGCCGTGGCCGACCCCGCGGACCCAGCCGGTCCGCAACGTCAGCATCGCGTCCAGCCGCTCGTGGCTGAACAGCACCGAGGGCAGCCGCCGGCGGCGGGCCCAGGCGGTCAGCGGCACGAAGGTTGACTTGTCCGACAGCTCCAGCGACGTCGGGGCGAAGTCGGCCAGCAGGCCGATGACCCGCCACGGTTCCAGCACCAGCCGGTAGCCGCCGCCGACCTGCGGCCCGCGCAGCTGCGCCACCGTGTTCACACCGTCGCTGAGGATTCGGTCGACCTGGCCGGGCACGACCAGCAACCGCCGGGCACCGGAGGCGACGTAGCCGCGCCCCAGGGCGTTCAGCGCGGTCTTGACCCCGCCGGACGTCGGCCCGACGAAGTTGGCCAGCTGGGCGATGGCCGGTGCCGCGCTCACGCGGCCGGCAACGAGCCTGTCGAGGCCCGCCGGTGCTGCTCCAGCACGGCCGCGTAGTGCCTGTCGACGAGCTGTCGGACCAGCGACCCCCAGTCCCGTCCGGCCACGGCTGCCCGGCCGGCGCCGGCGAGGCTCGCACGCAGCGCCGGGTTGCCGACCAGCTGCCCGACGGCGGCGCGCAGGCCGTCGGGCCGTCCGGGCGGGAACAGCAGGCCGGTGCGTCCGGGGTCGATGAGGTCGAGGGGGCCACCGGCCGCCGGTGCCACCACCGCGACCCCGCTCGCCTGGGCCTCCTGGACCGTCTGGCAGAACGTCTCGGTGTCGCCGGTGTGCACGAAGACGTCGAGCGAGGCGAACGCGGCCGCGAGCTCGTGGCCGCCCAGCATGCCGAGGAACGCCGCCTCGGGCAGCGCCTGCTCGAGCTCCGCGCGGGCCGGTCCGTCACCGACGACGACGACACGCACCCGGGGCACTCCGGCGAGGGCGGTCAGCCGCTGCACCTGCTTCTCGTGCGCCAACCGGCCGACGTAGCCCACGGCGACCTCTCCGTCCGGGCACAGCCGCCGGCGCAGCTCGGGGTCACGCCGCGAGGGGTCGAACAGGTCGAGGCAGACTCCGCGCCCCCACAGGTGCAGGTCGGGCACGCCGAGCGCTTCGAGCTGGGCGTACGAGGCGCGCGAGGGCACCAGCGTGCGGTCGACCCGGCGGTGCAGCCGTCGCACCCACGCGTCGGCGACGGCGTCCGGTCGCAGCAGCGGCGCGCGGGCCACCCGATAGCTGCGGGCGAATCCCGCCACGTCGGTCTGGAAGACCGCCACGGTCGGGATCCCCCGGCGGCGTGCTGTTCGCAGGCCGCTGGCGCCGAGGACGAACGGGGATGCCAGGTGGACGATGTCCGGGCCGAAGTCGTCCAGGGCGTCGGCCAGGGCGAGGTCTGGCATGCCGATCACGAAGGAGCGGTAGCCGGGCAGGCTGAGCCCGCGCACCCGGACGACGCGGCTGCCGCCGTGCCGGGTCAGACCGGCGCCGGGTGCGATGACGAGCACGTCGTGGCCGAGGCCCTCGAGCTCCTCGGCGAGGTGGCGTACGGAGTTGGTGACCCCGTTGACGTGGGGGAGGAACGACTCGGTGATGACGGCGACTCGCAGTCGGCTGCGCACGGCCTTCACCGTCACCCCGGCGGGTGTCGAGATGCCCAGGTGCAGGCAAATGTCGGGCGAATGTCGGGTGAGGCCTGGGGTCGATAGCCTGGCCTGCATGAGGGCCGGGCGATGAACCACACCGAGTCCGGGCTGCCGTTCGAGCCCGTCTACGGGCCCGACGCCCTGGCCGGCTGGGACCCGGCGACCCGGCTCGGCGAGCCGGGCGAGTTCCCGTACACCCGCGGTGTCTATCCCACGATGTACACCGGCCGGCCGTGGACGATGCGCCAGTACGCCGGCTTCGGGACCGCCGCCGAGTCCAACGCGCGCTACCACCAGCTGATCAGCCACGGCACGACCGGGCTGTCGGTCGCGTTCGACCTGCCCACCCAGATGGGCTACGACTCCGACGCGCCGCTGGCGAGCGGTGAGGTCGGCAAGGTGGGCGTGGCGATCGACTCCATCGACGACATGCGCGCCCTGTTCGACAAGATCCCGCTCGGCGACGTCTCGACCTCGATGACGATCAACGCCCCGGCGGCGCTGCTGCTGCTGCTGTACGAGCTGGTCGCCGAGGAGCAGGGCGTCGACGCTGCGGCGCTGACG
>JBBSMN010000146.1:0-7847 GCA_038233135.1 Propionibacteriales bacterium | reverse complement strand
TCGGCGTCGGTGCCATCGGCGTCGGTGCCATCGGCGTCGGTGCCATCGGCGTCGGTGCCATCGGCGTCGGTGCCATCGGCGTCGGTGCCATCGGCGTCGGTGCCATCGGCGTCGGTGCCATCGGCGTCGGTGGCGTCGGCGTCGGTGCCATCGGCGTCGGTGGCGTCCGCATCCGTCCCATCGGCGTCGGTGGCGTTCGCATCCGTCCCATCCGCGTCCTCCTGGCCCAGTCCAGAGCCGTTGCCAGCCGTGCCGACGGTCTCCATGTCCTCGTCGCGCAGCGGCTCTTCCGGCGTAGTGGTCATCGTGTCTCCCGTGGGTCGGTCCCTCGTCGGCGCTCGACGCCGACGACCGGATACGGCCTTCATACCCTGCTTGCCGTCAACCGCAGCCGGCGCGGGTCAGCCCGGTCGTCCGGACCACCTAGCCCGACCGCGATAGGGTCCCGTGTGCTCGACGACTCGGCAGCCGGCACCCAGCCACCAGCCGACGGCGGACACGGCCAGCTGGGGATGGAGCCCACCTTCCAACTGACGGCCGGCGTCCAGCTGACCGGGCTGAGACTCGGGACATGGCCCTCAGCCCGGTGGCTGATTGACGCGCACGTGGTTGCCGAACGGATCGCGCAGCGCGAAGTCCGTGCCGTAGTCCATCTGGGTGGGCGCCTGGGTGAACTCCACGCCCTTGGACTTGAGCGCTTCGTACGTTCCCCGGCAGTCGTCGGTGGTGAAGAACAGCGTGCCCGCGGTGGCGCCCTTGGTCAGCAGCGCGCGAACCTGCTCGGCGGTGGCCTCGTCGTGCGAGGGCGGGCCCGGCCGTTCCAGCAGGATCTGCCGGTCCCGGTCTCCTGGCACGGTGACGGTGAGCCAGCGCATGAACCCCAGGTCGGCGTCGGTGTGCACCTCGAGTCCGAGGGTGCCGACGTAGAAGTCGAGCGCCTGATCCTGGTCGAGGACGTAGATGGACGTGATGGCGAGGTTGGTGATCATGGCGCCGAGACTAGGGGGCGGCAGCGGACGCCGGCTTCTCCGAAACTGCTGTGCTACTCGGCCGCGTCCAGGCCATGGCGAAGCAGCTCGGAACCGCGGCTCCGCGGCCGCGCAGCCGGTAGGACGACGGCGTCTGGCCCACCACGTCGCGAAACGTTCGGCTGAACGTGCCCAGGCTCGCGAATCCGACGTCCAGGCAGATGTCGGTCACGCTGCGGTCGGTCTGCCGGAGCAGGAACATCGCCCGCTCCACCCGCCGACGCTGCAGGTAGCGATGCGGCGTCTCCCCGAACGTCGTCTTGAACGTACGGCTGAAGTGCGCCGGCGACACGTGCGCGACCGCGGCCAGCGTCTCCACGTCGAGCGGCTCCGCGTAGTCCGGTCCATGGCGTCGCGGGCGCGGAGCATCCGCCGGTTGGAGTCCTCGACCGCCCGGCTCACCGGTGTCGGATCCCTCCCATGGGTCAGCGAACCGATCGCATCAGAAATCCGCCGGGATGCGCAGCACCTGACCGGGGTAGATCAGGTCGGGGTCGGCGATGATGTCGCGGTTGGCCGCCAGGATGGGACGGAACCCGGAGCCGATGTAGAGCGGCTGGGCGTCGGCGATGCTCGACAGCGTCTCCCCCGGCTGCACCCCGTGCAGCAGGTGGCTGCGGTAGCCATCCACGATCCCGGTGCCGAAGAAGACCGGGACCGAGATCCGGCGGTTCGGCTCGTCCGCGCCGGTGCTCGGCGCCACCTCCACGACACCACGGTTGGCCGACAGTGACCGCGGCAGGTTGACCCGGTGCTGCCAGGCCGAGATCAGGTTGGTGGCCGAGGTGAACGTCTCGACCAGGATGCCCCCGTCGGCGTTGAGCACCCGGATGTCGATGGTGGCCTCGAAACCGCCACCCATCCCGGCGACCAGCAGTGGGTCTCCGACCAGGTCGTTGGGCCGCGGCTGGTCGACCCGGAATCGTCGTCGCGTCATGGGCGCCCTTCCTCGCTCGTCGCTCGTCGCTCGTCGCTCGTCGCTCGTCGCTCGTCGCTCGTCGCTCGTCGCTCGTCAGCCTGCAGCCCCCGGCCGCCCGAGTTCAAGAGCGGCGGGGTAGAAGGTGATACCGAGGGGCGCCGTCCGCGACCATGGGTAACCGCCCCTTGCAGGCGATATGCTGCTGCCTGGTCATGGACAGAGGGGGCGCGGTATGCCCGAACGACGCGGCACCAAGCGCCGGGCGTCGATCCGCTCCGCCCCTGCCTGGCTGATCGGTGGGCTCACGGTCGCGCTGCTGACCCTCGGTGCCATCGGCATGACCGGCAGCGCCGAATCCCTGCCCGCCGGCGCAACGCTTTCGCTGGCCGGCATCGAGATGCTCGACAACGTGCCACCGTGGATGATCGTCTTCACCGCCGTCGCTTTAGCGGTGGCCGTCGCGGCAGTAGCCCTCTCGGGCCTGCGCCGGGGGCAACCACCAGCGCCGGCGACCAAGGGCCGGTGGATCATCCGCATCGCGCTGCTCGGCTTGGTGTTCTGGGTGATCAGCCTGGACCGGTTCCGGCACAGCTCCCCCCCAACCCTCGGTGGCGCCGAGGGCCGACCCGTCCCGGCACCGGCGAGCGGAGACACCGGTGTGGCTTGGTCATGGTCAGTGTCGGTGGGTCTGGCAGTCGTTGTCGTCCTGCTCGCGCTGCTGATCGCGCTGGCCCTGCACCGATCAACACCCCCGACGATGCAGCCTGCTGCCGCTCGTGCGGATGACGAGGCAGACCTGTCCGCGCGACTGCACAGAGCGGTACAGGAGGGACGCGCCGCCGTGGGCGGGGGTGAGCCGCAGCGGGACTCGATCATCGGCTGCTACCAGGCGATGGAGCGAGCACTCGCGCTGGCCGGCACCCGGCGAGCGCCGGCCGAGACACCCACCGACCTGTTGGACCGTGCCGTCAGCGCCGGCCTGGTCCGGTCCGACGCAGCCGTCGTCCTGACCCGGCTGTTCAGACGGGCTCGGTTCTCGAGCCGCCCGCTGCCCCCGGACGCCTCGGAGTCCGCCGCCCGAGCGCTGGACCGGCTGGATGCCGAGCTGGCTGCAACGCCCGGCGAGCCGCACCGATGATCACCGTGCGACTCGTGCTGGCCGTCCTCGTGGTCGGGCTCACGGCCCTGGACGGGCTGGCCGGCCTGTTTTCCAGTCTCACGATTGCCGCCACGGTGGAGCTCGTGGCCAGGTGGGTGAGCGTGTCCCGGCCGGTCGGGATCCCGGCCTGGCCGCTCGGTGCGGGTTTCCATTGGTTCACCGGGCGCGCCGTCCGCGGGACCGCCGAGCCCGAGCAAGCCTCGTACCGGCGGGTCTACAACGAGGTCTCCCGTGGCCAGCACTCGCGGTGGGAGTACGACCACGGACTGCGCAGCCGGCTGCAGAAGGTCCTCGCGGTGCGGCTCGTGGAGCGCCAGGGCATCGACCTCGACCGGCAACCCGAGCGGGCCCGCGACCTCATCGGCGCCGACCTGTGGCCGCTGGTCGACCCGAACAACCCGACCACCACCGACCGCGACGAGACCGGTGTGCCCGCCGCCGACCTGACCACCCTCGTACGCAGGCTGGAGCAACTGTGACCGGCGCACAGCACGACACGCTGACGATCGCCGAGACACACCGCCGGGCGATCGACTGTCTCGACGAGGTCGAACGGGTGATCGTCGGCAAACGAGCGACCCTCGAGACCGTCCTGCTGGGCGTGCTCAGCGGTGGTCACGTCCTCATCGAAGACCTGCCCGGTCTCGGCAAGACCATGCTCGCCCGCTCCCTCGCCCAGGTGCTCGGCCTGGACTTCACCCGCATCCAGTTCACCCCGGATCTGCTACCGCAGGACGTGACCGGCGCCGTTGTCTACGACCAGCGCACCGGCGACTTCACCTTTCGTCCCGGGCCGCTGTTCACCAACCTGCTGCTCGCCGACGAGATCAACCGCACACCGCCCAAGACACAGGCAGCAATGCTGGAGGCGATGGCCGAGGAGCAGGTGAGCATCGACGGGGTCTCGCGACCCCTGCCACGACCGTTCGTGGTGCTGGCCACCGACAACCCCATCGAGTACGAGGGCACCTACCCCCTACCGGAGGCGCAGCTCGACCGGTTCGCCGTACGGGTACGAGTCGGCCACCTCGACCAGCACGACGAGCACACGGTCGTGCGCCGCCATCTCGACCGGCATGCGGAGCCCCAGCACCTCCGACAACTCGGGACCGCCAACGAACTGATCGCGATGGTGGCGTCGCTGGAGCAGGTTGAGGTCCACGACGACGTCCTCGACTATGCGGTGGCGCTAGTCCGGGCGACCAGGGAGCACCCCAAGGCGGTGGTGGGCGCAAGCCCCCGCGGCAGCCTGACGCTCACTCGGCTCGCCCGCGGAGCAGCCGTGCTGGCAGGCCGGTCCTACGTGACACCGGAGGATGTGCAGCAGGTCGCCGTGGCCGCCCTCGGCCACCGGATCGTGCTGCGGCCCGAGCTATGGGTGCACCGAACGACCGGTGACGATGTCGTGGCCGAGCTGCTCGGGCAGGTGCCGACGCCGTCGACGGTGCCGGCGCAGCCGACGTTATGAGCCTCGTCGACCCCTCGGCGCAGAAGACGGTCGTCACGTCGACGCTGCAGTGGCGCCAGACCTGGCTGCTCGCACAGCTGGCAACCGTCGCCTTCTTGGCCCTGGCGGCCGCAGTGATCACCGGCCGGCCCGAGCCGGTGCTGATCGCTGCCCCTTGCATCACCGCGCTCGCGGTGATGACGGGTCGATGCCGGCCGGGCGAGGTGACGGTGACCGTGGAGACCAGCGAACGCCGCTGCTTCGAGGGCGAGCCGGTGGAGGTCCGAACGACAGTGCGCTGCGATGTCCCGCTCGGCACCATCGACGTCGAGCTGGCACTGCCGGCCCTGCTCGAGGTCGAAGGCGGCCGGCGCCAGGCCGCACCCTGCTGCCGCGAGCTCTCCGCGACGTGGGTGCTGCGTCCTCGTCGGTGGGGGCGGCGGACCGTTGGACCGGCGATCGTGCGGGTCTACTCCCCTGGCCGCGGAATGACCTCGACCGTACGCACCCAAGGTGACGAACTGGTCGTCTACCCACCCCCCGCCAGCACCCGCGACCTGGTCGTGCCCCACCGGCTCGTGCACCGCGTCGGCTCGCACGCGGGTCGGCGAGCCGGAGCAGGCATCGAGTTTGCCGGCATCCGGGACTACGTACCCGGTGATGCCGTCCGCCGCGTCAACTGGGCGGTCAGTAGCCGGCGGCGCGCGCTGGTCGTCAACGAGCACGCCGCCGAGCTGGCAGCAGACGTCGTCGTGCTGGTCGACACCACGACCGATGTTGGTCCGCCCGGGGCCAGCAGCCTCGACCACGCCGTGCGGACCGCTGCGGGCATTGCGCAGGTGTACCTGTCCGCGGGTGACCGGGTGGGCGTGGTGGGCTTCGGCGGGCTCACCCGGTGGCTGCGGCCGGACGTGGGCACGAGGCAGTACTACCGGGTGGTGGAAACCCTGCTCGCGTCCCGGCTCGACGACAGCTACGTCAAGCCCGCCATCGCCTGGTTGCCGAGACCGGCGTTGCCGCCCGGGGCGTTGGTCTTCGTGCTGTCGCCGCTGATCGACGACCGCGTGCTCACCGCGCTTGGCGAGCTCCGAGAGCGTGGCCACCCGGTCGTCGCGGTGGACGTCGGCACCTACGAGCCGCAGCCGGGCCCAACGCCGGCCGAGCAGCTGGCGCTGCGGGTGTGGCGGCTCGACCGCGGCGTCGTCGAGCACGGCCTGCGGGAGATGGGGGTGGTCGTGCTTGCCGGCACGCCCGAGTCCACGGTGTCGCTGGCCGGCGTGCGGCTCGAGCCGCTGCTCGGGGCCACACGATGAGCGCGTCGAAGGCTGCGCGCCGGCGCACGGAGTGGGCGGTGTCTGCCGCGGCGGTGTTGACCGGGCTGGCTGCGGTGTCCATCCCCTTCGTCGCCGTGAGCGGACCACTAGGGCTGCGCGTCGGGGTCGTCGGAGCCCTCGCCGCGGTGGGATCGGGCTGGTCCCGCGCGCGGTGGCTGGCGGGCCCGACCTGCGTCGCGGCCGTCCTGCTGGTGCTGCTCAGTGCTGTGTTCGAGCCGATGTCGGTGCCGGCGGCGGCTCTCACGGGGCTGCTCCTGCTCGGCTACGTCGTACTCGTGGACCTCGCAGGGCAGCTCGACCGCGCGAGCCTCGCTGCTCCCGGCATCGCGGGCTGGGGTCGCGACCAGGCCCCTGCGCTCGTGGCGGCGATCTCGTCCGTGCTGGTCCTCGTCGCCGTGCTGGGGTTGCCCTGGCGGCCGGGGGCGCTGCTGGTGGCTGTTGCCCCGGCGTTGTTGGTTGTGGGGGCGTTCGTGGCGTTGACCGGAGTCGGAGCCAGCCGGCGCGTGCGACGATCTGGACGTTAGCCAGTGCGAGGCCGGGCCCCCTCGCTCAGTGGGCCGGGCATCTCTGCGCGCGGCCGGGATCAGCCGGCGGGCGCAGCACGCAGACCGGAACAGTCGCGCAGGGCGTCCCACTGAGCGATCGCGTCATCAGCGGCAGGCCCGTCCACGGCGGTGGGCAGGCCACCCACGAGCCGACCCGGCCGCCAGACAGGGTTGGTCACCCGGCGACCGTCGACGGTGAGCTCCAGCACACCGGTCTCGGCGGTCTGCCCGCCTGATGAGTAGAACTGGAAGTTGCCGAGCCCGTAGTGCACGTAGGCCGACCCGAGATAGCCGCCGCCGAGCACGACGTGGGCGTGCTGACCGACGACCACGTCGGCTCCAGCGCGTACGGCGTCACGTGCCACCGCGCGCTGGATGTCGGTCGGGCAGCGCATCAGATCGCTGCCATAGTGCATGTCGACGACAACGGTGTCGACATGCGGGCGGACCGCCCGGATGGCGGCAACCAGTGCGGCGTTGTCACCGTCGAGCGCCGTGGCCACACCCGGCTGGTCGTCCCCGGCAGACCAGGAGTCGACGAGGCTGGCATCAACCACCGCGGTGGCGGCGAGGAAGGCGATGCGCTGACCGTGAACCGTGGTGACCCACGGCCGGTACGCCTGACCGGCGTCGCGACCGAGACCCACGACCGGCATCCCGGCGTCCCTGGCAGCGGTGAGGGCGTCCGGCACGCTGACGGGCCCGTAGTCGAGGCCATGGTTGTTGGCCATGCTGACCACGTCGATGCCGGCCGAAGTCAGCGCATCGAAGACGACCGGCGGCGCGCGGAACACGTAGTCCTTCGGCTGAGGCACCCCTCTGGTCGTCACCGCGGTCTCGAGGTTGACCATGGCGAGGTCGGCGTCGGTCAGGCGCTTGGTGAGCGGCCCCATGGCCGTCGCCGGATCATCCAGCCGGGACTCGAGCGAGCCAGCGAAGTGCACGTCGCCGGCGAAGGCAATACGTACCGGCTTGCTTGGCTCGGGTGGCTCAGTCGACGGCTTGGGGGTGCTCCTCTGCTCCGACTGCGCAGACGTGCTGGAAGGCGTCGTCGAGGTCTCGGCTTGGCCCGCCGAGGAGTCCGTCGGTGAGACGCTGCATGCCGCAGCGCTCAGCGTAAGGCCCGCGACGAGCAGGCATCCCAACACCCTGGTTGTGCGCAACGTGACCCCCCACGAGCAGGACCAGTCAGTGGAGCTGGCGGGAATCGAACCCGCGTCCTCCGACGTCGACTCAGGCATTCTCCGGGCGCAGTCCGCACTATCGGTTTCTCGGCCCCGGCGCTCGTACGGACACGTCGCCGACAGGCTCAGCCGCTGTTGATGTCCCGCCACGACCCCGCGGCCGAGTCGTGGCGGTGAGCCTCCTTGATGAGGCCGGCGACCGGGACGGAGGCGCTCCCGGGCCGACCCTTC
>JBBSMN010000145.1:0-7863 GCA_038233135.1 Propionibacteriales bacterium | reverse complement strand
CGAAGATGAAGGCCGCACCGTCGCTGCCCAGGAACCCGTCATCGCCGCCGGTGACCTCCTGTGCCTGGGCGAAGGTCTGGTTGGCCTGGAACATGTTGCCGCCGGCGACGCCGAAGAAGAAGATCGCGATGGCGTACAACCCGGTCATCACTGTCGCCGGCAGCTTGCCGAAGCGCCCGAAGGCGACGGGGAGGTAGCGGAAAGGGCCGCCGGTGACGCTGCCGTCCTCGTGCACCTCGCGATATTTCACGCCCAGTGTGCACTCGGCGAACTTGGTCGCCATGCCGAACAATCCGGCCAGGATCATCCAGAACGTGGCGCCCGGACCGCCGATAACGACGGCAACCCCGACGCCGGCGATGTTGCCGAGCCCCACCGTGCCGGACAGTGCCGAGCTGAGCGCCTGGAAGTGCGTCACCTCACCTTCGTCCTCGTCGTGGCTGTACCGCCCTCGGATGACCTCGAGCGAGACCGGGAAGCCGCGGAACTGGATGGCGCCGTAGTAGACCGTGAAAATGAGCGCGGCCGCCACCAACCAGAACGTGACGATCGGCGCCTCGGTCCCGGTGCCGGGGATCGGGATCGGGAAGAAGATGACCTCCCCGGTGTACTTCGCGATGGGTTCGAAGACACTGTTGATCGCGTTCTCGGCGGATGCGATCCAGCCGGTCTCGGCCCCTTCGGCCATGGGGAGTGCCGCTGTGACGTAGGTCATGCACGCACTCCACCGCACAAAGCACCCTCAGCGCAATGTCTCAACGGGTCAGCGACCGGATCGTGACGTCGAGTTGACGGCCTGCAACTCTTGAGCGTCCCACTAGGGTCGCTTGTGTGGGTGCCGCGCTGCACGTCGCCGTCGTCGGGTCGGGACCGTCGGGCTTCTTCGCCGCCGCCGCGTTGCTGGACGCCGGGGATCGGCTCGTGCGGGTGGACGTTCTTGAGCAGCTGCCGACCCCGTGGGGCCTCGTACGCTCCGGCGTCGCGCCGGACCATCCCAAGATCAAGTCGGTCTCGGACACGTTCGAGCAGGTCGCCGCGCATAAGCGCTTCCGCTGGTTCGGCAACGTCGACCTGGGCACGGACGTGACGCGAGACGGACTGCTCCAGGCGTACGACGCGGTGGTCTATGCGCTGGGGGCGCAGAGCGACCGGCGCCTGGAGGTGCCCGGTGAGCAGCTGGCCGGCAGCGTGGCGGCCACCGACGTCGTCGGGTGGTACAACGGCCATCCGCACTATGCCGACCTGGAGCTGTCGCTGCACGGCGAGCGGGCGGTGGTCGTGGGCAACGGCAACGTCGCGCTGGATGTTGCGCGGATGCTGATTATGCCGGTGGCGGACCTCCAGCGCACCGACATCGCCGACCATGCCCTGGAGACCCTCGCGGCCAGTGCCGTGCACGAGGTGCTGGTGCTGGGCCGCCGCGGCCCGGCGCAGGCCACGTGGACAACACTCGAGCTGCGCGAGCTCGGCGCGCTTGCCGACGTCGACATCGTGGTGGAGCCGACCGGTGTGCTCGACATTGACGACGACGAACTGCCGCCGGTCGTACGCCGCAACCTGGCCTGCCTCCGTACGCTCACGGACCGCCCGATGCGGGTGGGGTCGCGGCGGTTGGTCTTCCGCTTCCTGCGGTCGCCGGTTGCGGTTGGTGGCGATGATCGGGTCGAGCAGGTCGAGCTGGCCTGCAACGACCTCGTGGCCGACGGCAACGGGCGGCTGTTGGCCCGCGACAGCGGGGCGCGGGAGGTGGTGGACACCGGGCTGGTCGTCCGGGCCGTGGGCTACGTCGGGGTGCCGGTCGATGGCCTGCCGTTCGACGCGGTGGCCGGGCACATCCCGCACGAGCAGGGGCGGGTGGACGGCCGCTCGCGGGAGTACGTCGTCGGCTGGATCAAACGCGGTCCCACGGGTGTCATCGGCACGAACAAGAAGGATGCGCGCGAGAGCGTACGGCGCCTTCTTGCCGACCTCGCCGCGGCACCGGACGGTGGGGTGCGAGACCACGGGGCAGACCGACCGGCCAGGTTGGCCGCATGGTTGCGAGCCAGGCAGCCCGAGCTCGTGACCGACCTGGGCTGGCGGGCCGTCGACACGGCGGAGCGGGCGGCGGGTGCTGAACAGGGCCGCCCGCGCGTCAAGCTGGTGCGTACCAACGACCTACTCGCCGCCGCGCAACTTGAGGGTCGACCTAGAGTGCGTTCATGACCGACCGCAGCAGTGACGACCAGCTGGTGGCCGATCGTCTGGCCCACCTGGACGCGCGGCTGCAGGCGTACGGGTCGGTGCTGGTGGCCTTCAGCGGGGGTGTCGACTCCGCGCTGCTGCTCGCTGCGGCGAGCCGGTCCCTCGGCCTGGACCGCGTCGTCGCCGCCACCGCCTGGTCGCCGTCGTTGCCGGCCGCCGAGCGCGACGCCGCTGCCGCCTTCTGCGTCGACCTCGGCGTACGCCAGGTGACCCCGTCCACGTACGAGCTGGAGCGCGCGGGCTATCGCGCCAACGCGGGTGACCGGTGCGGCTTCTGCAAGTCCGAGCTGCTCGACACGCTCGGCCCGCTCGCCGCCGAGCTGGGTCTCGCGGTCGTTGCGACCGGGACCAACGCCGACGACGTGGTCGCCGGCTTCCGGCCGGGCATCGCCGCAGCCGCCGCCCGTGGGGCGGTCACGCCGCTGCGCGATGCGGGGCTGACCAAGCAGCAGGTACGCACCGCGTCGCGACGGTGGGGTCTGGCGACCTGGGACAAGCCCGCCGCGGCGTGTCTGAGCTCGCGGATCGCCTACGGCGTGCAGGTGAGCCGGGAGCGGCTCGAGCGTGTCGAGCGGGCTGAGGCAGGCCTGCGGACGACGTTGGCCGCCGCCGGCATCAGCGTGCACGACCTGCGCGTACGTGACCTCGGTGATCGCGCTCGCGTGGAGGTGGACAGCCGCGCCCTTCCTGCCGTGACGGTGAGCGAACCCGCCCGGGCGGCGGTGCTGGCGGCGGGTTTCGACGCGGTCGAGGTGGACCCGCGGGGCTTCCGGTCCGGAGCGATGAACGAGCTGCTGGCCGACCCGGCACGCTGGCGCTGAGCCGCCCCGCTGCGCTAAGGGATTGGTGGCAGGCCCATCCGGCCTTACGCTGTCACGGCCCACCCCGTCCACGACGATCAGCACGCGAGGTTAACGGTGCCCACAGGCAAGGTGAAGTGGTACGACGCCGAGAAGGGTTTCGGCTTCCTCACTACCGAGGAGGGCGGTGACGTCTTCGTGCGCTCGGACGCGATGCCGGCTGGCACGTCGACGCTGCGCTCGGGCACCCGCGTGGAGTTCGGTGTCGTCCAAGGACGTCGTGGCGACCAGGCGCTGCAGGTGCATGTCCTGGACGCACCCGCCTCGGTGGTGAAGGCTCGGCGCAAGCCGGCCGAGGACATGACGGTCATCGTCGAGGACCTGATCGGCCTGCTCGACAGGCTGGGCAACGACTATCGTCACGGCCGGCATCCTGAGGGCCGCACGGCCAAGCAGACCGCCGCCCTCCTCCGTGCCCTGGCCGACGAGCTGGACACCTGACCCCTTCCCGTTCATGGCGCCGCGCGCCATGTTCACGTGGCGCGCGGCGGCGCCGGGTGACGGCGCAGGCGGAGCAGGCTGCGCAGCACGAACACCGTCCAGGCCAGCAGCAGCACCGCGGCGATTCCCAGGCTTAGCCGCGTCGGTGACAGCGGCAGCCCGATGCCGAGGAAGCCGCCGATCACCCACGACAGCTGCAGCAGGGTCTCCGATCGGGCGAACACGCTGGTGCGTACGGCCTCGGGCACGTCGCGCTGGATGAGGGCGTCGAGCGACAGCTTGCCCAGTGCCTGGCAGATGCCCGCGGTGAGGCCGAGGGTGACCGCGGTGGGGAGTGTGTACATGCTGGCGGCCACCACCAGCATGGTGACGTCAGCAAGCAGCACGACGACGACGGTGAGCTCGGGCTGACGGGTCCGGAGAACGGCGGCCAGCCCGGTGCCGATCGTGTTGCCCAGCCCCGCGGCACCGACGACCAGCGCCAGCAGCAGTGTGGTGCGATCCTCCCAGCCGTCGAACGGCCGATCGCGCAGCACGAACGCCATGTACATCACGAGGAAGCCGGACAGGAAGCGCAGCCCGGCGTTACAGCGCAGCGCCGCGACCACCAGCGGCGTGATCCCGGCCCCGCGGGCGGCCCGCCCACCGCGGAGGTCGCTGATGTCGACCTGTTCCTCGCCCGCGGAGGAGTCGACGTGGGCCGGCAGCAGGATCGCGAGGACCGTGGCCGTGACGAACAGCGCGAACGCGTACCGCAACACCCAGGCCGGCCCCACCAGCGACAGCCCGATCGCGATGGGTGCGGAGATCGCCGCCGCCGCCGTGCCGGTCAGGCCGAGCCGGGAGTTGGCCTTCACCAGCGTGAACCCGGACGGGAGCACGCGGGGGACGGCGGATGCCTTGGTCACTCCATAGGCCTTGGAGGCGACCAGTACGCCCAGGGCGCCGATGAACAGACCCGCGGACTGGTCGGCCACGGCACCGGCCAGCAGCAGGCAGCAGATGGCACGCAGCGCCACGGTGCTGCCGATCGCCCAGCGCCGACCGCGTCGGTAGCGGTCCAGGAAAGGGCCGATCAACGGTGCCATCAAGGCGAACGGCAGCATCGTCAGCCCGAGGAACTGCGCGACCTGGCCGCGCGCCTCACCCGTCGGCACCTGGAAGAACAAGGTCCCCGCCAGCGCGACGGCGGCGGCTGCGTCCCCGGCCGTCGAGAACGCGTGCATCTCCAGCAGCCGGGACATCCCGCTCTCGCCCGCGCCGTGGGCATGGGTGAGGCGGCGGGCGCCGTGGAAGGTACGCCCCGCAAGCCGGCCGCCGGCGTGACCTGCCTGTCCGGTGACCCGCCCGGCCGCGCGGCCGGCCCGCCCGGCAGCCCGACCGGCCCTACCGGACCGCCCGGACGGCCCGGACGGCCCGGACGGCCCGGCCTGCTCCGGTCCCTCGGTCTGCATCACCGGTCAATCCTGCCGCAACCGGGCCCCGCTGTGGGGCAGCACCGAGGGGCCGGTCGCCGCTGGGCGTGGGTGTGTGAGGATCTGTGCCATGCCTGCTGCCATCCGTGCTGCCCGTCCTGACCGTCCCGCGCGTGTGCGTGCGGACGCCGCTTTGGTGGCCGCCGTCGAGGAGGCACGCGCCGCGGCAGACTCCGTCGGTGGCGCGAACGAGGTCGGTGCGCACGAGGGTCATCAGGTCGAGGGCGAGCGGGTGGTCACCCACGTGTTCGCCAGCACCCGGGCCGGCTACCGCGGCTGGCAGTGGTCGGTCACGCTGACCCGGGCGCCCCGGCAGAAGCAGGCGACCGTCGACGAGGTGTTGCTGCTGCCGGGCCCCGATGCCGTCGTCGCGCCCCAGTGGGTGCCGTGGACCGAGCGGGTGCGCCCGGACGACGTCGGCCCCGGTGACCTGGTGCCCGTCGGGGACGACGACCCGAGGCTGGTCCCCGGCTGGTCGGCCGGCGACCCGGCGACCGATGCGCTGGTGGACGACGAGGCCGTACGCCAGGTGGCTGACGAGGTTGGCCTGGGCCGGCTACGGGTGCTGTCGCTGGAGGGTCGGGACACTGCGGCCGAGCGGTGGTACGACAGCGACCACGGTCCGGAGGCGGCGATCGCCACGTCGGCTCCGGGCCGGTGCGTGGGGTGCGGGTTCCTGCTCAGGATGTCAGGCCCGCTCGGCTCGCTGTTCGGCGTGTGCGCCAACGGCAACGTGGCCGACGACGGCAGGGTCGTCTCGCTCGACCACGGCTGTGGCGGGCACTCCGACGTCACGGTGCCGGCCAACCGGCTGCCGGAGAAGCTGCCGGAGCCGGTCATCGACACCGTGTCGTACGAGCCGCTCGCCTGGGGCTGACCGGAGTCTCAGGCGCGGACGGGACGGTGCGCTCGCAGGTAGGCGCGGCGGCGTCGGCAGTACAGCCAGCCGATCAGGCCGAGCACTGCGCCGGTCAGGCAGGTCCACGGCCACCATCCCCTGCCGTCGTCCTGCAACGATGACCAGAACGGCACCATGGCGAGGAAGGCCGCCAGCCACAGCAGCGCACCGACCCCCATCGTGCGCACGCCGTCCACGTCCAGCGGCTTGACCTCGGCGACCAGGAACGTGCGGTTGCCGAACTCGCGCTCGGTCACGTCGGGCTGGCCGAACTCGTGCGGCGTGACGGGCCGCAGCATCTCGCGCCCCTCCTGCACGCGGCCCCGGGCCGCGTCGAGGCGGCTCTCTCCCGTCGGCGGGGACGCGTCCGGGGGCTGGTCCACCCCGCCACCATAAGACACCGGGCCTCTGGCATGCTGCGCACCGCGGCGAGGGCGCCGCGCCACCCGCCGCCCGTGCCTTATCGACCCCGGAGGCCCGCCATGGCCCAGTCGCGTCGCCCACCCGCAGCCAGCACCGGCAACAGCACCGGCACCGGCACCAGGGCCCGGGCGTCCGGCTCCGGCATGGACGGCTTCTTCCGCATCAGCGAGCGCGGCTCCACCGTCGGCCGCGAGGTGCGCGGTGGGCTCGTGACGTTCTTCACGATGGCCTACATCATCGTGCTGAACCCGCTGATCATCGGCAACGCACCGACGTCAACGGTGACCTGCTGGCCGGCGGCGACTTCGCGGTGATCGCTGCCGTCACCGCGCTCGCTGCCGGGGTGCTGACGATCCTGATGGGCGTGGTGGCCAACTTCCCGCTGGCGCTGGCCACCGGGCTCGGCCTCAACGCCTTCGTCGCCTTCGCCATCGCCTCCCAGATGACCTGGGCCGACGCGATGGGTCTGGTCGTGCTCGAGGGCCTGGTCATCTTGCTGCTGGTGCTCACGGGCTTTCGCAGGGCCGTTTTCGACGCCGTCCCGCGGACCCTGAAGACGGCGATCTCGGTGGGCATCGGCCTGTTCATCACGTTGATCGGGCTTGTCGACGCCGGCGTCGTGCGGCGGACGGGCGACGGCCCGGTGCCGGTCGAGCTCGGCGTCGGCGGGCAGCTGCTCGGCTGGCCGGTGCTGGTGTTCTGCATCGGGCTGCTGCTGATGCTGACGCTGTACGTGCGCGGTGTGAAGGGTGCGATCCTGATCGGCATCGCGGTCACCACCGTGCTCGCGATCATCGTCGAGGCCGTCGTCGGCATCGGGCCGTCGTTCACCCCGCCCGACACCGTCAACCCCGCCGGCTGGCAGCTGAACGTGCCGGCGCTGCCCCACAGCGTCGTCGCCACCCCCGACTTCTCCCTCGTCGGGCAGTTCAGCCTGTTCGGCTCGTTCGCGCAGGTGGGTGCCATCACCGCCTGCCTGCTCGTGTTCTCGCTGATGCTCGCGGACTTCTTCGACACCATGGGCACGATGACGGCCATCGGCGCCGAGGCCGGCCTGAACGACACCGACGGCACCCCGCCGGGGGCACAGCGCATCCTGATCGTCGACTCGATCGCCGCCGCCGCGGGCGGGGCCGCCTCGGTGTCCAGCAACACCAGCTACATCGAGTCCGCCGCCGGCGTCGGGGAGGGCGCGCGTACGGGTCTGGCCTCGGTCGTCACCGGCCTGTGCTTTCTCGCCGCCACCGTGCTCTCGCCGCTGGTCGGGGTGATCCCGTACGAGGCGGCCACCCCGGCGCTTGTGCTGGTGGGCTTCTTGATGATGACGCAGGTGCGCCACATCGACTGGGACGACCTGACCGTCGCCGTGCCCGCGTTCTTGACGATCGCGGTGATGCCGTTCACCTACTTGATCACGCGGGGATCGGTGCCGGGTTCGTGTCGTACGTCGTGCTCACCACCGTGCGCGGCCGGGTCGGTCGGGTACACCCGCTGATGTGGTTGGTGACGGCGTTGTTCGTGG
>JBBSMN010000144.1:0-7909 GCA_038233135.1 Propionibacteriales bacterium | reverse complement strand
CGACCGGCCACCCCCCCGCGTCCCCAGCCTGGGTGTGTACCCGGCGGCCCGGGTGGGCGGCGGCCTCCAGGGGCCCGCCGCCGACCACGCTGATGGTCGCGACCTCGTCGTGTTGCCTGACCTCAACCTCGGTCCTTGACCAGTCGGCCTCCACCCGGAACACGGTGCGGATCCCGCCTCCGGCTTGCTGGTCGCTCAACGCAGACGGGCTGAAGCCCTCCCAGAACGCTCGGCTCGTCGCCAGGGACCAGGGGCCGAGCACCTCCGCGTCGACCGTGTGTCGCCTCATCGTCGTGCCTCCTGATCGTGAAGTCGTGGGCGGATCAGGCCTGGTCGTGGATGGTGATGCCGTAGCCGGTTAAGTCAGGATACTGACATACGCGTGTGTCAGTATCCTGACATGAGTCAAGGGGATGTCGTCGGCCCGGTGGACGAGTCGGTGGGATACGCGCTCAAGCAGGCCACCACCGCGCTGCGCTCGGCCATGGACGCCGTGCTGCGTCCGCTGGAGCTGACGGTCCCGCAGTACTCGTGCCTCGAAGTGCTCGACCAGCGGCCCGGCCTGTCCGGCTCGGAGTTGGCCAGGGCCACGTTCGTCACCCGACAGTCCATGCACCTGGTCCTCCAGGGCCTGCAACAACGCGGCCTGCTCACCCGGGCTGCCGTCGCCGGCCACGGTAGAGCCCTGCCCATCAAGCTCACCGACGCCGGCCGCGTGCAGCTGCGTGCGGCCAGCGTCGCGGTCCGCGGCATCGAGAAGCAGATGCTCGCGCCACTGACGCCGAGCGCACAACAGCGGTTGCTCGCCGACCTAGCCGCCTGCGCCGTGGCGCTCACCGGCGGCCCTAAAGGGCTGGCGACTTCGGACAAGCAACCCAAACCCGGCCTCGTGCGTCCTTGTGAATGAGGCGCGTGCACGATGCCGTGCCCACCATCGGGCGTGAGGGAGCGGGGCCATGGGCTGGGTACGCAGGCGCACCAACGGACGGACACGGCTGCTGACAGCCACGACGGTTGCCCTTGGGCTGGCTGCGAGCCTGGCCGGCGGGTCGGTCGCCCGGCGGCGGCTCCGTCGGCCGCACCCGCAGCGGACGACGCACGCCCGGCGCTGGCTCTGACCACGGCGGCCAACCGCGTCATCGCGTACAGGTATGGGCGGTGGACCTACGTCGATCTCGGCGCCTACCTGGTCGCCGGCGACGACCGGTTCGAGGCCATCACGACCCGCGCACCCAGCTATCGCACTGAGCCGGCGACCAGCGTCAACGGGACCGAGGTGCCGGCCGGCCTGAGTGGCTTCGGCGGGCTCACGGACTTCCTGCGGCTGCGGGTGACCGACCGGGGCCGAGGTTTTCGACCAGACCAGCAGAATGTGTCTCAACAGCCGGTCGGTCCGCACCCGCCCGGACGCTCCGGACACGTCCAGCTTCCCACCCGGCTGCCGGGCCAACCCCTTCATGCTCGGGGAGGTCCAAGGCGTCGAGGCGGGCTGGGGCGTCGAGGTGCGACCCGGTCGAAGCCTGCGCGGCGTGCCGCTCGGGCGGTACACGATGACGGTCGCCGTCACCAGGCAGTGGCGCGGCGTCGCCGGCATCGACGACTCCGACGCGGTGCGCACCATCCGCATCCGCGTCGTCGACGGTCGCGACGGCTGCGGGGCCTGGTGCCGGTCGGGGAGCCGTCCCGGCGACCGCCCCCACGACCGCGACCTGACTCCACGGGCGCAGGAGCCGAGCGGCCCCGACGCGGTGCCGGCCGGCGACCACCTGCCCGACCTGCGGTCCCTGCCGGCCTGGGGGATCAGGCTGTCACGCGACGGCAGGTACCTGCGGTTCGCGGCCAACGTGTGGAACGCCGGCCCGTCGCCGCTGGTGGTGGACGGGTTCCGCCGGCGCGGCGAGGACCTGATGGACGCCTACCAGTACTTCTACACCGCAGACGGCACTCCTGCCGGCTCGGCCCAGGTCGGCACGATGGAGTGGGACGACCGCGACGGCCACACCCACTGGCACTTCACCGACTTCGCCCGCTACCGGCTGCTGGACGCCGACCTGAACGCGGTAGTGCGGAGCAAGAAGCAGGCGTTCTGCCTCGCCGCCACCGACGCGATCGACCTGACCCTGCCCGGTGCGGAGTACCGGCCGTGGAACACCGACCTGCACAGCGCGTGTGGGAGCTTCGGAGCGCTGGCCGTGCGTGAGGCCCTGCCGGTGGGCTCGGGAGACACCTACAGCCAGTCCCGCCCGGGCTAGGCGTTTCGGCTCGCCGGTCTGCCGAACGGCAGGTACTTCATCGAGGTCACTGCCAACCCCAAGGGCAACCTGGAGGAGCCGGACACCACGAACAACACCGCCTACCGGCGGATCCGGCTCGGCGGGTCCGGTGCGGACCGCACGGTCAAGGTGTTCGCCAAGGGGCTCGTCACGCGGAGCTGACGGGGCGTCGCTGCGCCTGACGTCGCTTGCGACGATAGGCGGCCCGGAAGCCCAGCGATATCAGCGCCACGTTGACCAGCGCCGCCACGGTCGAGCCGAACGGGACGAGCAGACCCCGGGTGGCCAGGCTCCACGGCAGCCCCAGCAGCATCGCCCACACATCGCCGGCGATGAGCAGGAGCCCCACGTCGGGTCCCAACGTCGCCCACCCGGCGATGATCAGGACGATGGCGAAGGGCCCCGCCAGCACAGACACCAGCAAGGCGACCGGCACCACCGCGTAGTGCCATACCCGCGGGGAAGCGACGGTGCCGGTCGGGGTCCCGCGGCGCACACTGCTGCGGTACAGCCACCAGGCCACAGCGGCAACAAGGGCGACGTTGAGCAGCGCAAACGCAGCAAGGACCGGCTCGGGGGAGTCGATGTTCTCGACCCGCAACGGCCAGATGCTCCACGGCAGCCCCCACACGGCCGTCCACCCGATGGCGAGCCCGGCACCGATGTTGGCGTCCGGTGATCCGTTGATGTCGAACCCGTACGGGGCGACGGCCAGAAGGTAGTAGGCCGGTCCGCTGAGGGCCGCGAGCAGGTGCAGCCCCGGTACGACCGCGTACGGCCACCGCAGCACCGCCGGGGGATGCACCGACTTGTCACTCATCGCGCTCCTCGCCCCGGTGGGAGCACGGTATCCCGCTCAACCCCGCCGACGGCGCAGGTACGCGGCGAGGGCCTTCGCGGCGACGGGGTTGCTGTCCGCCGCGTTCGCCGCCGCCCGCTTGGCGCGGAAGCCCATCGCCCGTACGGTGCTGGCGCCGCGCGCGACCCGGTCGCCGCCGACCTCGCGGTCGGCACGCCGGTTGGCCCACCACTGGGTGGCGTGCAGCTCGGCCAGGCCTCCGAGGGTGGCGAGGGCGGCCTGGAAGAGCTCGCCGTCGTCCACGTCGGCAGGCAGCCGCCCGCCGCTCGGGGTGCAGTCGAGGTCGGCGAGATCACCGACGACGGCGTAGCCGCCGTCTCGCAGCGCCGCGGACATCGTGGCACCGGTCGCCCGGGCCCATGCCAGGTCGGCCTCGGGTAGACCCAGCCGCACGGTTGGCACCCGCTCGGCCATCAGCCGCACCAGCGTCAGCTTCATGACCTTGTCGAACTGGCGCTGGTTGAGGCCTTGCAGCAGCGGGTTGAGGCGCCGGATCAGCTCGGTCCCGACGAGCCCGACGTTCTCGTTGGCCCACGGGGCTTCCTCGCTCAGCGCTGCAGGGTTGAACCCGACGAGCCCGCCGAGTCGCTCGACGAGCACCCCCGGGTCCGAGCCCGCCGGCGGCACCGTCACCACGTGGATTCGCTCGACCGGCACGACCGCGCCCCAATTGGCGAGGATCGCCGGAGCGTCCTGCCGGGCCCAGAACCCGCGCGCCGGTTTGCGGCCGGCGGCGGCCGGGTCCTGCACCGCCGCGGTGAAGTCCTCCCACGGCCACGAGCCGCGGTTCTTGACCTCCTCCTGCCAGGCCGAGACGAGAGTGCGCGCGAGGTCGCGGACGGTCACGACCACGTGCACCTCGTGGTCGGGGAACGCAGCGACGGCGGCCCGCGCCTGCCGCGGGGCGGCCAGCGACAGATGCTCGTCGGAGATCAGCACCGTCGGGTCGCCGCCGGTGTGGACGCTGTCGACGAGCGACTGCCACGCACCGGTGATGCGGGCGTCGTTGGCGCTGCCGCGAGGTCGCCGGCCGAGCAGGTCCCAGACGGCGAACACCTGGCTGGCGACATCCTTGCCGCCGGGGTACAGCACGCCCTGCCCCCGCAGTGTCGCCCGGTTGGCGCGCATCAGCTGCTGGACGTACGTCGTGCCCGTCTTGTGCAGGCCGATGTGCAGGAAGCAGCGCCGCTCGCTCATGCCCGGCAGCGTCCCACAGGGTTAGCCTGGGGCGATGAACACTGATGCCGAGCCCGACCAGATGTTCGCCCTCTCCGAGGAGCACCAGGCGATCCGCGCGGCGGTGCGCGCCGTCTGCGAGGACAAGGTCGCCCCGCACGCCGCCGACGTCGACGAGCAGAGCGCCTTCCCGCAGGCCGCGTACGACGCGCTGCGAGCCGCGGACTTCCACGCCCCGCACATCCCCGAGGCCTACGGCGGGGCCGGCGCAGACGCGCTCGCCACCTGCCTGGTGATCGAGGAGGTGGCGCGGGTCTGCGCGGCCAGCTCGCTGATCCCCGGGGTCAACAAGCTGGGCACGCTGCCGCTGATGCTGGCCGGGTCCGAGCAGCTGCAGCAGCGCTACCTCCCGGTCGTGGCGTCCGGCGAGTCGATGTTCTCCTACTGCCTGTCCGAGCCCGAGTCCGGCAGCGACGCGGTGAGCATGCGCACCCGCGCGGTGGCCGACGGCGACGGCTGGGTCCTGTCGGGCACCAAGCGCTGGATCACCAACGCCGGCGCGTCCGACTTCTACACCGTGCTCGCCGTGACCGACCCCGACGCCGGCGCAAAAGGCATCTCGGCGTTCGTGGTCGAGAAGGCCGATGAGGGCGTGTCGTTCGGCGCGCCGGAGAAGAAGCTCGGAATCAAGGGCTCACCGACCCGCGAGGTCTACCTCGACTCCGTACGCCTTCCCGGCGACCGCATCGTCGGCGACCCGGGCACCGGCTTCCGCACCGCCATGCAGACCCTCGACCACACCCGGGTCACGATCGCTGCCCAGGCGGTCGGCATCGCCCAGGGCGCCCTCGACTACGCGCTCGGCTACGTCCAGGAGCGCAAGCAGTTCGGGAAGGCGATCGCCGAGTTCCAGGGCCTGCAGTTCATGCTGGCCGACATGGGCATGAAGATCGAGGCGGCCCGGCAGCTCACGTACGCCGCGGCGGGGCGCTCCGAGCGGGTCGCCCCCGACCTGACCTTCTTCGGCGCGGCGGCCAAGGCGTTCGCCTCCGACGTCGCCATGGCGGTCACCACCGACGCCGTCCAGCTGCTCGGCGGCTACGGCTACACCCGCGACTACCCGGTGGAGCGGATGATGCGCGACGCCAAGATCACCCAGATCTACGAGGGCACCAACCAGGTGCAGCGCATCGTGATGGCCCGCCAGCTGCTCGCCGGGGTGCAGAGCCGCCTCTGACGGGTGGGGTGCCGGCATGACCGGCCCCGGCGCGCTGCCGGTGGCCTGGTGATCTTCCGACATCGCGGTTGTTCGGGCGACCGTAACGTCGGATCGTCGCTCGGCGGGGTCCAGCCGTGCGGCCGGCGCGCCAGTGCATCGCCGACGACCGATCAGCTCAGCCCGTTCGAGCGGCACAGGTCGTCGCCGATCTCCTCGGTGCGGTCGGCCCGCACGAGCCGGAACATCTGCGGGGCGAGCTCGGCGTCCCAGGTCGCGTCGCCGCTGGCCAGCGGCACCGTGCAGGTCAGGCCGCCGCTGGTGACCCGGCCCATCGCCCAGGCGAAGCGCCCGAGGTCGATCGGCCCGACGTCCTCGCCGATCCGCAACGAGTCGGCGCCGGCCGAGGACAGGCTGAAGTAGCGCCACGGGTTGAGCGCCGTCCACGGTGACACCGCCTTGTCGGCGATGGCGCCGACCACCTCGCGCTGGTTCTGCACCCGCTGCAGGTCGGCTGTGGCGGTCGCCCTCGTGCGGGCGTAGCCCAGCGCCTCCGGCCCACCCAGCTCTTGGCAGCCTCGCTCGATCTTCAGGCCCGCCTTCGGGTCGGTGATGGCCTCCTTGGGGCAGACGTCCACGCCGCCCACCGCGTCCACGATGTTGACGAAGCCACCCAGACCGATCTCGACGTAGCCGTCGACGGCGATCCCGGTGTTCTGCTCGACGGTGCGCACCAGCAGTCGGGGACCACCGTAGGCGTACGCGGAGTTGATCTTCTGCTCGCCGCTCCCTGGGATCTCCACCGGGGAGTCACGCGGCAGGGACAGCAGCAGTGTCGGGCCGCTGCCGGTGTGCAACAGCATGATGGTGTCGGTGCGCTGGCCCTCCGCGCTGCCGGTGGACAGCTCCTTGCGCTCAGCCTCCGACAACCCCTCCCGGCTGTCGGAGCCCACCACCAGATAGGTGTGACCCGGCTGGTCCTCGGGTCGGTTGCCACCGGGCTCGGCGTCGACCTTGTCGATCCGCGACCAGGCCCAGATCGGCACCGCGATCAAGAACGCCAGCCACACCAGCACGAGTGCGAGCAGGACTCGGCGGACCGTACGCCCACGGGGGCGCGACGACCCCGAGGTCCGCGGCGGCCGCGGCGGTCGCTGACCTGAGCTGCCCGAGCTCGCCGAGCGACCCGGAGGGGGGAGCACCGGCGGCGGCAACGGCTCCGAGCCCGACCGGGAGTCCGGCCGGGAGTCCGAGCCCGACCCGGAGCCCGACCCCGACCCGGCTCGCGGGATGGCCTGGGTCGCGTCGTCGCCGGCGGGGTCGCTGCGCGGGATGGCCTGGGTCGCCTCGGGGTCCGGCTGGTCGCGTTCGGACAACCAGGCGTACGGGTCGTCACCGCGACGGGAAGAACCCCGATCAGGTCTGTCAGCCATACGAACGAGCCTAAACGGTCGCCCCGCACAATCCTCGAGGTCGGGCGGCGTGCCTCGCGCCTGTGACTGCTGGGGCTGGTGATACTCATGCGGTGCCCGTGGACCTTTCCCCGTCGTCGCGCGGCGGCTCGACCGCGTTGCGCGCGCGCAGCGACCGGATCCAGTTCCGGCGGGCGCTGACGCTGCTGGTGATGACGCTGTTCGTACCCGGGTCGGCACAGCTGCTCCGCGGCAACCGCACCGTGGGTCGGCTCGCGATGCGCGTCTGGGCCGTCGCCGTCGTCGCAGTCGTTGTCATGGCGCTGGCATCGTGGGCCAGCAGCGGGGTCGCGCTGTGGCTGGCGACCAGCCCGGTAGTCCTGCTGCTGTTGCGCGCCGGGCTGACGCTCGGTGCGGTCGGCTGGGTGCTGCTGCTCCTCGACGCCTGGCGCCTCGGGACGCCGCTGGCGCTGCCGCAGCGCCGCCGCCTCGTCCTCGCGGGGGTGAGCGCCGGGCTCACCGGGCTGCTCGCCGGCCCGCTGCTGTTCGGGGCACACGTGCTGGCCGTGCAGCGCGACGTCCTGGTGACCGTCTTCGGCCAGTCCGACGCGGCTGCCGCGCACGACGGTCGCTTCAACGTCCTGCTCCTCGGTGGCGACTCCGGAGCGACCCGCTGGGGGTTGCGCCCGGACTCGGTCACGCTGGCGAGCATCGACGCCGAGACCGGCCGTACGGTGCTGTTCGGCCTACCCCGCAATCTCGAGAACGTGCCGTTTCCGGACGGCAGCCGGATGGCCGCGAAGTTCCCGTCCGGGTTCGACTGCGACGGCTGCTACTTCAACAGTGTCTACACCTACGCGCTGGACCATCCCGAGATGTACCCGGGCGCGAAGAACCCCGGCCTGGAGGGCACCACCGAGGCCGTCGAGGCGATCACCGGACTACCCGTCCACTACTACGCGATGGTCAACAT
>JBBSMN010000143.1:0-7927 GCA_038233135.1 Propionibacteriales bacterium | reverse complement strand
GTGTTCTCCCGCACCTTGTCGAACACCACCACGGTGTCGTAGAGGGAGAAGCCGAGGATGGTCAGCAGGCCGGTCACCGTCGCGGGGGTCACCTCGAAGCCCGACCAGGCGTAGACGCCGACGGTGATGAGCACGTCGTGCAGCAGCGCCACGATCGCCGCCACCGACATCTTCCACTCGCGAAAGTATGCCCAGATGAACAGCACCACCAGCACCAGGAAGACCGCCAGCGCCAGGATCGCCTTGTCGAGGATCTGGCCACCGAAGGTCGGCCCGATGCGTTCCTGGCTGACGTCGGCGGCGCCTGCGTCGCGCAGAGCGGTGACGACCCGGTCGGCCTCGGCCTGATCGAGCGGTTGGGTCTGAAGCAGCACCGCGTCAGCGCCGGATGTCGTCACCAGCGGGTCGCCGACCGCGACCCCGGAGTCGATGGCCGCATCGCGCATCGTCTCGACACTGTTCGCGTTGGCCGCGATGCTGACGTTGAACTCGACCCCGCCCTTGAACTCGATGCCGGGGTCGAGCCCACGGAAAAGCAGCCCGGTAGCGGCCGCGAGCACGATCAGCCCAGAGACGAGGTACCACAGGTTGCGTCGCCCGACGAAGTCGAACGAGATGCGCCCGGTGTAGAGATGCTGCCCGAACGTGGACATCCTGCTCACTGGGACACCTCCTGGGGTCGCCGGGAGGTGCGGGCGAACTCGGTGACCCGGCGCCCCTCGATCCCGAGGTGTCTGGCGTCCAGGCCGGACAGCTTGTGGCCCTGCCCGTAGAACTTGGTGCGTGCCAGCAACGTGACCAGCGGCTTGGTGAAGACGAAGACCACGATCGCGTCGATGACGGTCGTGAGTCCGAGCGCGAACGCGAAGCCGCGGATCTCGTCGATCGCGAAGGTGTAGAGCACCACCGCCGCCAGCAACGACACCGCGTCGGCCGCAAGGATCGTGGCCCGCGCCCGCCGCCAGCCTGCCTCGACCGCCAGGCGCAGGGACTTGCCCTCGCGCACCTCGTCACGCAGCCGTTCGAAGAAGATGATGAACGAGTCGGCGGTGATGCCGACGGCGACGATCAGCCCGGCGATGCCCGGCAGCGTGAGCGTGAACCCGACGCCCTTGCCGAGCAGGATCACGCACTCGTACGTCAGGAACCCGGCAATGGCCAGCGATGCGATGACGACCAGTCCGAGCCCACGGTAGTAGAGCATGCAGTAGACGACGACCAGCAGCAGCCCGACGATGCCGGCCAGGATGCCGGCCGACAGCTGTGAGCCGGCCAGTGTCGGGCCGGCGAGGGTCACGCCGTTGACCTCGAAGCTGAGCGGCAGCGCGCCGTACTGCAGCGAGTTGGCGAGCGCCGTCGCGCTGGTCTGGGTGAAGGAGCCAGAGATCTGCGCCTGCCCGTTCGTGATCGGGGCGTTGATGGTCGGCGCGGTCAGCACCTGGCCGTCGAGCACGATGGCGAAGAGTTTGCCGGTGCCCACCAGCTCCTTGGTGACGTCGCTGAAGACACCGGTGCCCTCGCCGTCGAGGTCGAGGTTGACCGCCCACTCCGGTGACTGCGGCAGCAGGCCCGCCGAGGCGTCCTGCAACGACGTGCCCTCGATGATGGCGGGACTGAGCAGGTACTTCGCGCCGTCCTCGTCGCAGGTGACCAGCGCAGCGCCGGGCTTGTCGTCGACCGCCGCAGAGGCATCACCCTCGGGGCAGGCGTACTGCGTGAGGTCTTCAGTGAGGGCGGTGAACGCCTCGGTGTACTCCGCCGGCGGGGCACCCGAGAGGGTGGTGTCGACCATCTCCTGGACGGTCATGTCCCCGATGGCGGCATCCGTCGCGTTCTTGCCGCCGCCGCTCGACTCGCCGTCCGACCCGTCGCTCGGTGTGTTCGTCTCGTTGTTGCTGGACAGCATCCACGGGCTCAGCACGCGGTTCTTGGTGCCCGCGTCGCCGTCCTGCTTCTTCTTGTCCTGCTTGTTGTCGTTCTTCTTGTTGTTCTGGTTGTTGTTCTGGTTGTTGGTGCCGCTCCCGCCGTTGGGGTTCTCGGCCTGCGGCGTCGCCTGCCCGGGGGCCGGGCCGGCCCAGACCAGCCGGAACCGCAGCTGCGCGGTGCGCCCGACCTCGTCGACGATGTCGCCGCGCCGCTTGCCGGGGATCTCGGTGATGATCTGGTCACCACCACGGGTGCTCACCTCGGCGGCGGCCACGCCGCTTCCGTTGACCCGGGAGGCGATGATGCCCTGCGCCTGGTCCAGCTTCTCGGGGGTGACGTCGCCACCATCGGTGGTCTTCGCCTGCAAGGTGATGCGGGTGCCGCCCTGCAGGTCGAGGCCAAGCCGGGGTGACCAGTCACCGCCGTAGGCGACCAAGCCGAGCAGCAGTGCCATCACCCCGGCGAGGACCGCCAGCACTCGGCCGGGCCGGCTCGTGTTCGTCGCCACTCAGATCTCCCCCGCTTCGGCGTGCAGATGACTCATGTGCGGCTCTCGGCAGAGCCCTGCCCGGTGCCCTCGGAGTCCGAGGGCTCGATGATCTTGGCCACGGCCTGCCGGTGCACCGTCAGAGCAACGCCGGCCGCCGCCTCGACCTGCAGCGACTCGTCATCGATGGCGAGCACCGAGGCGTAGATGCCGCTCGTCAACATGATGCGATCCCCCACGGCAAGACTCTCCTGCAGGCTGGCTGCGTCGCGCTGGCGGCGGCGCGCTGGTCGCAGCACGAGGAACCAGAAGACCACGAGGATCAGCAGCAGGGGGAGGATTCCTGCAATCTGGTCAAGGTCCACTACAACTCCTGGCGTTGACGGCTGAGGGAATGTGGCCGGAACCATCGCCACGACCAACTGGGGAGTGTAACCGCTGGCTCAGGCGTCGCCCTCGTCCGCCTCGTCGTCCCACAGCGGGGCGGTCGAAGCCACCTGAGGTGGCGGGGTCAGGCCGAGATGGCGCCAGGTGCCGGCCGTGGCGACCCGGCCGCGAGGGGTCCGGGCGAGCAACCCGGCACGCACCAGGAACGGCTCGGCGACCTCCTCCACGGTCTCGCGTTCCTCACCGACCGCCACCGCGAGGGTGCCGAGCCCGACCGGTCCACCGCCGAAGTGGCGGCAAAGGGCGTCCAGGACTGCCCGGTCGAGACGGTCGAGACCCTGCTCGTCGACGTCATACAGCTCGAGCGCGGCACGAGCAACGACCGCATCGACCACACCGGCCGCCCGTACCTCGGAGAAGTCGCGCACCCGGCGCAACAGCCGGTTGGCGATCCGGGGGGTGCCCCGCGAGCGGCCGGCGATCTCGTCTGCGCCGTCGGCGCGCAGGTCTATGCCCAGCAGGCCGGCGGATCTGTGCACGATGGCCGCGAGCTCGTCGGCAGCATAGAAGTCGAGCTGCGCGGTGAACCCGAAGCGGTCCCGCAACGGCCCCGGCAGCAACCCGGCGCGCGTCGTCGCACCGACCATCGTGAACGGTGGGACCTCGAGCGGGATCGCGGTCGCACCGGGTCCCTTGCCGACGATGACGTCGACACGGAAGTCCTCCATCGCAAGGTAGAGCATCTCCTCTGCTGCCCGGGCCATGCGGTGCACCTCATCGACGAAGAGCACCTCGCCCTCGGCCACACCGGAAAGGATCGCCGCGAGGTCGCCGGCGTGCTGCAGGGCGGGTCCGCTGGTGATGCGCAGCGGTGCGGTCATCTCGGCGGCGATGATCATCGCCAGCGTGGTCTTGCCCAGACCGGGCGGCCCGGACAACAGCACGTGGTCGGGTGTGCGGCCACGACCACGGGCCGCCTCGAGCACCAGGGCGAGCTGCTCGCGGACCCTTGTCTGACCGATGACGTCGTGCAGCGACCGGGGGCGCAGGTTCGAGTCGTCAACGCGGTCCTCGACGGTGGCGAGAGGTGTCACCGCGTCGCGCGGCTCATCGCTGTCACTCACCGGTCACCCCCTCAGGCTCGCGAGAGCGTACGGAGGGCGGCGCGCAGCAGCTGCGCCACATCAGCGCCGCCCGCGGCTAACTGCTCAGCAGCCAGGTCTGTCACCGCGTCCACGGCCACCTCTGCCTCGCGGGCCTGCCAGCCCAGCCCGACCAGACCGCTGTGCACCTGATCTCGCCATCCGGACGGGACCGGCGCACCGGCCGGCACACCGGTCGAGGGGACGCCCGGCGAGACGGCGCCAGCCGGCGAACCGAGCCGGTCCCGGAGCTCCAACACGATGCGTTGTGCACCCTTGCGGCCGATGCCCGGCACCAGCGTGAGGCTCGCGAGGTCTTCGCTGGCGACAGCCGCCCGGAGCTGGTCGGGAGGATGCACAGCCAGCATGGCCTGGGCGAGCTTGGGGCCAACCCCGCTAGCGGTCTGGAGCAGCTCGAACACCGTCCGCTCGTCGTCGTCGGCGAACCCGAACAGGGTGAGGGAGTCCTCGCGCACTACCAGCGAGGTGGCCACCGTCGCCTCCGCACCGAGCCGGAGCTCGGCCAATGTGCCCGGCGCGCACTGCAGCTGCATGCCGACACCGGCAACCTCGATGACACAGGTCGACGGGGTGAGGGCAGCGACGCGGCCGCGGACGAAGGCAATCACGCCGTCCTCCCGCCGACCGTGACCTGTGGTTGTGCCAGCCGCGCTTGTGCCAGCCGCGCTTGTGCCAGCCGCGTCTGGGCAGCACCGCGCCAGACATGGCACACAGCCAGCGCCAACGAGTCGGCCGCGTCGGCTGGCCTCGGTGCCCTGTCCAGGCGCAGCACCCGGGTCACCATCGTGGTCAGCTGGGCCTTGTCCGCCCGACCGCTGCCCGTGACCGCAGCCTTGACCTCGCTGGGGGTGTAGACCGCAACGGGCAGGCCACGCAGCGCGGCGGCGACCAGCGCCACCCCGCTGGCCTGGGCGGTGCCCATGACGGTGCGGACGTTGTGCTGGCTGAACACCCGCTCGACGGCGACGGCATCGGGCTGGTGCAGGTCGATCCAGCCGAGCACGGCCACGTGCACCGCGACCAGGCGCTCGGCCAGCGGGGCGTCGGCGGGGGTGCGGACGACGTCGACCGCGACAGCCCGCAGCGCGCGACCAGGCTCCCCCTCCACGACACCGAGGCCGCACCGGGTCAGCCCGGGGTCGACTCCGAGCACCCGCACCCTGGCCACCACCTCGCGATAGAACACGTGTTCGAGGTAGACCGTACGGGGTGGCTGCGACCGTCGGGCCGCGACGCGCCGGGGGCGGCCGATCGTCCGGAGCGCGCGGAGGGTGTGGCCCGGTCCCCCGTCGGCCACACCCTCCACGTCCCCGCGTCCCCCGCGCCCGGGCCCCCGACCCGGTCTCCCCCGTCGTCAGATCAGGAGGGTGCGCGCGGCCGGTTGATACCTCTTGCTCGAACATTGTCATCCGGCAGCCGCCAGCAGACCGTTCAGACGTCGTTCGAGGATGCTGGGTTCGTGTCGCAGGGGTTGGCGACCACCACCTCGGCGAACGCGTCGAGCACCGTGTCCAACATGTGCCCATTGCAGCACCGAGCACCGACATTTGGATTGAGACGGTCCCCCCGGACGGCCGAGGTCAGCCCAGCTGCGCCATGACCTCGTCGGAGGCGTCGAAGTTGGCGAAGACGTTCTGCACGTCGTCGGAGTCCTCAAGCGCGTCGATGAGACGCAGCACCCTGTCGGCGCCGGGGCCGTCGACCTCGACGGTCACCGACGGTACGAACGACGCCTCCGCGGACTCGTAGTCGAGTCCGGCGTCCTGCAACGCGGTCCGGACCGCGACCCGATCGGTGGGCTCGCAGATGACCTCGAACGACTCGCCGATGTCGGTGACATCCTCCGCGCCGGCATCCAGCACCGCGAGCAACACGTCGTCCTCGGACAGCTCGGCGGCCTCCTGCTCGGTCGGGACGATGACGACGCCCTTGCGGGTGAACATGTACGCCACGGAGCCGGCGTCGGCCATCGAGCCGCCGCCCCGCGTCATCGCGGTGCGGACGTCGCCGGCGGCCCGGTTGCGGTTGTCGGTGAGGCACTCGACAAGCAGCGCGACGCCGCCGGGGGCGTACCCCTCGTACATGATCGTCTGCCAGTCGGCGCCGCCCGCCTCGGCGCCCGAGCCGCGCTTGACGGCGCGGTCGATGTTGTCGTTGGGCACCGACGACTTCTTGGCCTTCTGGATGGCGTCGTAGAGCGTGGGGTTGCCGAGCGGGTCGCCGCCGCCCATCTTGGCCGCCACCTCGACGTTCTTGATCAGCTTGGCGAACAGCTTGCTGCGCTTGGCGTCGACGACAGCCTTCTTGTGCTTGGTCGTCGCCCACTTGGAGTGGCCGGACATGCGGCTTGTCCTCTCGCCTCGTCGTGCGTCGCGCCCGTCGGGCGGCGCAGCCGGCGGTCAACCGCGAACGGCAGGGCGCACCAGCTCGTCGACGAACAGCCGGTGCACCCGCTCGTCACCGCCCAGCTCGGGATGGAACGACGTGGCCAGCACGGCACCCTGACGGACCGCGATGATCTTACCGGCGGCGGCGCCGCCGCCCACGCGGGCCAGCACCGAGACGCCGGAACCGGCCTTGTCCACCCACGGCGCGCGGATGAGCACCGCGTGGACGGGGTCAGCCAAGCCCGCGAAGTCCACGTCGACCTCACAGGAGTCGACCTGCCGCCCGAAGGCGTTGCGGCGGACGGTCACGTCGAGACCCCCGACACCCTCCTGACCCGGAGTGCCGCCCTCGATGTGATCGGCGAGCAGGATCATCCCGGCGCACGTGCCGAACGCCGGCATCCCGGCGCCGATGCGGTTGCGCAACGGCTCGAGCAGGTCGAACGCCTTGACTAAGCGGATGATCGTGGTCGACTCACCCCCGGGCAGGACCAGCGCGTCGACCGCGTCGAGCTCGGCGGTGCGTCGTACGGTCTTCGCCGTGGCGCCCAACCGGCGGAGGACCTGCAGGTGCTCGGCCACGTCGCCCTGCAGCGACAGCACCCCGACGACCGGCTGGACCATCGGTCCATCGTAGGGATAGCGGTGGCTCAGGCGGCGCCCGGCGGACGTCTCCAGTGTGCAACGACCTCCACCCGCCCCTCGTCGAAGTGGCCGGTCAGACCGTGCTGGGCGAGCGCCTCCATCACCAGGTCCAGCAGCCGATCGCCGGGGGTGACGTTGGCGGCGTCGGCGTGCCAGACGTTGAGCTCCAGCATCCCGTGGTCGACCGCGTGCCAGACGTCGGGCTGGGTGAACCACACCACCCCGGCCGCGGGCGCGCCGACCCGGGCGAGGTGGCGGAGCTCAGTGTCAGCGACCCAGTGGTCCTCGACGGCCTGCAGCACGATCACCCGGTGCTGGGCCAGCGCTGTGAACGCATCCTGCAGGCGTTCGTAGTCGGTGGGCCTCGCCCAGCCCAACTGCTCCGACTCGAGCTCGGCAGCTGCCTCGGCGAGCAGCTGGCGCGCGGTGGCGGCCGGGTCGTGGCCGGGCAGGTCGCCGGCCACCACCTGCTCGACCTCCGCCAGCATCGCCTGCGGGTCGAGCAGCCCGGCGCGCACCTGCACCCGGGCGAAGTCGGCCACTCGCTCCCGCTGCGTGAGCATCGGCGTGGGCCCGGACCGGAAGAAGCCGCCGGCCGGCGGCGTCACCAGCCGCGCTCGGCCAGGCGGTGCGGCTGCGGGATGTCGTCGACGTTGATGCCCACCATGGCGTCGCCCAGCCCGCGCGAGACCTTGGCGACCATGTCCGGGTCGTCGAAGAACGTGGTCGCCTTGACCACTGCGGCAGCGCGCTGCTCGGGGTTGCCGGACTTGAAGATGCCGGAGCCGACGAACACACCCTCAGCGCCGAGCTGCATCATCATCGCGGCATCCGCCGGGGTGGCGATGCCGCCGGCGGTGAACATGACCACGGGCAGCCGGCCGGCGCCGGCGACCTCGGCCACCAGGTCGTACGGCGCCTGCAGCTCCTTG
>JBBSMN010000142.1:0-7989 GCA_038233135.1 Propionibacteriales bacterium | reverse complement strand
GCCGCGTCGGCTCGACGCTCGCGCACAACCTCGAGCTCCGCAGTCACACCGTGTCGATCATCGACAGCAACACCGATGCCTTCCGCCGGCTCGGGCCGTCGTTCAACGGGAGGACGGACGACGGGGTGGGCTTCGACCGGGACGTCTTGATGGCGGCCGGCATCGAGGCTGCGGGCGCGTTCGCCGCCGTGTCGAGCGGCGACAACTCCAACATCATCTCCGCCCGGGTCGCCCGCGAGCAGTTCGGCGTCACCAACGTGGTCGCCAGGATCTACGACCCGGGCCGCGCCGAGGTCTACGAACGGCTGGGTATCCCGACCGTGGCCACCGTCACGTGGGCTGCTGACCGGGTGCTGCGGCGCCTGCTGCCGGACGGTGAGGAACCGCTGTGGCGGGACCCGTCAGGGACCGTGCGGGTCGACGAGACCCCGGCACCGGACCAGTGGGTGGGCGCCACCGTCGAAGCCATGCAGGAGGGCACCGGAGCGCGGGTGGCATACGTGACGAGGCTCGGGGCCGGCCTGATCCCCACCGGGAGCACCGTCATCCAGTCCGGTGACCTGCTGAGCACGTTCCGGCTCGAGGCCGACAACGCCGACGTGATCGACAAGCTGGCCGCCGGGCCCGGGGAGGCATGATGCGGGTCGCGATCGCCGGTGCCGGTGCCGTGGGCCGGTCCGTCGCCCGCGAGCTGCTCGACAACGGCCACGAGGTGCTGCTGGTTGACAAGGACCCGCGTGTGATCCGGTCCAAGTCGGTCGCCGACGCGGAGTGGCTGCTCGCGGACGCCTGCGAGCTGTCCAGCCTGGCCGAGGCCAGCCTGAACCGGTGCCAGGTGGTGGTGGCGGCCACCGGCGACGACAAGGTGAACCTCGTGGTCTCGTTGCTGTCCAAGACCGAGTTCGCCGTGCCGCGCACGGTGGCCCGGGTCAACCACCCGGCCAACGAGTGGCTCTTCAGCGAGTCGTGGGGTGTCGACGTGCTGGTCTCAACGCCTCGGCTGATGGCGGCCCTCGTCGAGGAGGCGGTGACGGTCGGTGACCTGGTGCGGCTGTTCACGTTCCGGCAGAGCTCGGCAAACCTGGTGGAGCTGACCCTGCCCGACGACTCGCCGTACGTCGGGCGGCTGGTCCGCGACGTGCCCTGGCCGGTCGACGTGGTGCTGGTGGCGATCCTGCGCGACGGCGCGATCCTCACCCCCGAGCCGTCCCGGTCGCTGGAGTCGGCGGACGAGCTGCTGCTCGTGGCCACGGAGGAGCACGAGGACGAGATCGCCCGGCTGCTCGCACCGATCGAGCACCCGAGCGGGCGCTGAGCTGCTGCCCCGCGCCTTCAGATCGACTGGGCTCAGGCGGGCTCGGGCCGGCCCGGCTGGGCGCTGGGTGGGGCCAACGGGGTGGCGTTGCGGCTGAGCAGCCACACCACCAGGGCGAGCACGGCGACCTGCAGGGGCCAGCCGAGGGCGATCTTGGCGGCGCCCAGCCAGGCGACCATGCCCTCGCCGCCGAGCCACAAGGGGTACTGCACCGCCACCCGTACGACACACGGCGCGGCTAGCACCAGGGTCAGCCGGGAGCAGAGCCCCACGAGGCCCGGGTCAGAACGCCAGCCGGTGGGATCGCCGGTGACGCTGCCGATGAGGAAGCCGACCAGCGGCCAACGCGCCAGCACCGAGACCACCAGCACGGCGGCGTAGACCGCGTTGTAAATGATGCCGGGCAGAAAGGCGTCCTGCGCCTCACCACTGCGCAGCGCGAACACCGCGGCGATCGCGATCCCGAACAGCGAGTTGAGCACGAACTGGGGGCTCTGCCACTGCACGAGGCGAACGATCAGGAGCGCGACCGCCAGGCCGGCACCTAGCAGCAGCGCCACCTGCAGATCCCTGCCGACGACCCATCCCAGGGTGAACGCGATGGTCGGCACGGCACCCTCGACCATGCCGCGCTTGCCCCCGAGGGCCTTGGACAGCTGGGCGCGGACCAGATGCTCGACGGTGTCGTACGAGGGAGTGGCCGTCGCGGGTCGGCTCACGCGTCCAGCTCGTAGCGCGGGTTGAACAACCGCCGCCGGCCGTCGGAGCATCCCAGCCTGCCGTGCACGGTCAGCTCTCGACCGCAGGTGATGCCCGGGATGCGTCGGCGGCCGAGCCACACCAACGTCACGCTTCCGCTGCCGTCGTACATCTCGGCCTCGAGGGCCGCCACCCCGCCGTGCGGTCGCACCGTCACCTGGCGCAGGGTGCCGTGCAGCGTGCAGATGTCACGGTCGCCGTGCTCGGCGATGTCGCCACAATCGCCGGTGCCGGCCCGAGCGTGCGGCTCGACACGGTCGTCTGGCTGCTGACCGCCCGTCATCCGTTCTCGGGTCCGCTGCCAGAAGCCGTGCCCCTGCTTCGCCGCGCCGAGGTCTGCTGTCGCCATGCCCCCAGCCTACGCCGGCGAGGTGTTGGGTGGCAGCCGAAGCGGCAACGGTTGCCGCGGCGACATCGGCTCGCTGCCGCGGACGACGATCACCTCGCGCAGCGCCCGCTCGAGGGGTGCGTCCGCATCGGTCTCGTCCACCGCCGTTCCGAGGAAGGTCGCCCGCAGCAGCCACCGTGGGCCCTCGACCGCCACCACCCGCGAGACCTGCACGCCGTGCCGGCTGTCGGGTGTCCGGACCGGGAGCCGCAGGCGCAGCTGGGGACCGTGCAGCCCCTGCTCCTCGTCCACCGTGCCGCCGACGCGGGTGGCCTCGCCGGTCATCTCGCGCCGCAGCTCGGCCCACAACCCACCCGACTTGGGCGCTGCGAACACGCGCAGCTCGAGGCCGCTGTCGGGTCCGGCGAGCAGGACCGCGGTGACGGTGCCGGTCGCCTGGTCGGCCTGCAGCCGCAGCTCGAGCCCCTCGACGCCGGCGACCAGCAGGCTCCCGAGATCGACCCGGTCGACCGTGGTCGATGCCTGGTCCGCTTCGGACGCGTCCCACGGCCCGCTGTCGGCCCCTCGGCCGGCACCGCTCGTGGCGGGCTCGGCCGACGGGGTGGCCGACGGGGGGGCGGCCGGGTCGGTTGCCGGATCACTGGGCGCCGGGCGCTGGCGACGGCCGAACATCACTGCTCCTCCTGGTCGAGACGGTGGACGAACCCGCCGGTCGAACCGTAGCCGCTGACCCCACGCTCGGAGCCCGGCAACCCGGCGACCTCGACGAAGCGGGCGGTCTCCACGCGCTGCAGGACGAGCTGGGCGATGCGGTCCCCGCGACGCAGGCGAACCGCGTGCTGGCGGTCGAGGTTGATGAGGCAGACCTTGACCTCGCCGCGATACCCGGCGTCGATGGTGCCGGGCGCGTTCACGATTGACAGGCCGGTGCGCGCGGCCAGACCCGACCGCGGGTGCACGAAGCCCGCATGCCCCGGCGGCAGTGCCAGCGCGATCCCGGTGGGCACCACCGCGCGGTCGCCGGGTTGGAGAACCAGGTCGACCGTGGTCACGAGGTCTGCACCGGCGTCGAGTGCGTGGGCGTACGCCGGCGCTGCGACGTCGTCGAGGAGCTGGACGAGGATCTCGGTCTCGCTCACTGCCGTGACACTAGCCGCCGTGACAGGGTGATCGGGTGTCCGACCCCGAGCCAGAGCACACCGAGCGGCTGTGGGCGCCGCCGGCGTGGTGGGCCGTCGGGGCGCTCGGTGTGGCCGCGGTGTGGCTGGTGCTGGTCGTGTCGACGTCCGCGCTGGTCACCACGGCCGGCACGGTCGCCGCCACCATCCTGGTCGTGGCGGGGCTGGGCGCGGTCGGTGCGGTGGAGGTGGGCATTCGCGAGGCCGAGTTCGTGGCCGGGCGCGCGCACGTGCCGCTGGCCGTCTGCGGTCGGATCGAACCACTCGACGCCGCGGCCACCCGCAGGCTCCGCGGGACCGACGCGGACGCCCGGGCGTTCCTGGTGCTCAGACCGTGGCTGTCGCGGGGTGTCCGGGTCGAGCTCCGCGACCCCGCGGACCCCACGCCGTACTGGCTGGTGTCAGCGCGGCACCCGGAGCGGATCGTCGCCGCCGCCGACGGGGTACGGTCCGTGCAGGGCAGCGATCCGCCGTAGGGCACGATAAGCAGCATCAGTGACGGAATGACGGGAGCGGTGCGGTGGCGCGCAAGGTGAAGACGACCTCGGACAACCCCATCGCGGAGGCTCAGGCCGCCGGCGCGTCCCGCACCCAGGGCAAGGGCTCGAAGCAGCTGTGGAAGGTCTACAGCAAGGGTGCGACGGTCCTGTCCGGTGTGCTTGCGGTGCAGCTGACGCGGACGCTGTGGCAGCTGGCCACCCGGAAGAAGGCGCCGAACGCCCCCGAGCACCCCGACATCGACATCCGCGAGGCGATCATGTGGGCGGTGCTGACCGGTGTGACCGCCGAGCTGGTCAAGGTGGCGGTGAGCCGGAAGACCGCGCAGTACTGGGTGCGTTCGACCGGCAACCTGCCCCCGAACATGGACCCGCTGGACTAAGCAGGCGGCCCAGTCAGGCAGCCCAGTCAGGCGGCCCAGTCAGGCAGCCCAGTCAGGCGGCCCAGTCAGGCCGCCCAGTCAGGCGGCCCAGTCAGGCGGCACAGTCGCGGCAGACCGGCCCGTACTTTCCCTGGCTGGCGAGCTGGCTGCGGTGGTGGACGAGGAAGCACGAGGTGCAGGTGAACTCGTCGGTCTGCTTGGGCAGCACCTGCACAGCGAGCTCCTCGTGTGACAAGTCGGCCCCGGGCAGCTCGAAGGCCTCCGCGGCCTCGACCTCGTCCTCGTCGACCTTGCCCGAGTTCTTGTCGTGGCGACGCGACTTCAGCTCCTCGATGCTGTCCTCGTTGGCGCCTTCTTCGGTCTTGCGTGGTGCGTCGTAATCGGTGGCCATGTCAGTCCGGGTTCCTCGAGTCGCAGGTGGGTGAGCGCGCTGATTGTGCCTCATCTGGGGCCGGCCTACATGTCCGGGCCGGCAGCAGCTGATTGCGGGGTTGTGATCGCGCTGGCCGCTGCAACAGCGCGGCATCGCGGTCCATTCCGCTGGCTAGAAACCCGCCCGCTCGACGACGTCCTGCAGCGGCGTGAGGAGGCCGGGAACGGTGGCGACGACCAGCCGCCGCCCGGGTGGCTCACCGGCGGCGCCGACGACGAGCGCACCGGCCTCCTCGGCCACCAGGCCACCGGCAGCGAGGTCCCATGAGTGGAGACCCTCCTCGACGTAGGCGTCCACCCGTCCGGCGGCGACGGCGCACAGGTCCAGGGAGGCCGCTCCGAACCGTCGGATGTCACGCACCTCGGCCAGCAGCCGCCCGACCGCCGCGACCTGCTTGAGCCGGGTGTCCAGGTCGTAGGAGAACCCCGTCGCGACGAGTGCCTGGTCCAGCGTCGGTGTCTGGTGTGCGGGCACGCGCAGCTGGACGGGGTGCGGGGAGTCCGGGCGCCGACTGGTGGCACCGTGGCCACGCGCCGCGTCGAACTCCTCACCGGACACCACGTCGACCACGCAGCCGGCAACCACGGTCGAGCCGATCCGGGCGGCCACCGACACGGCGTAGGCAGGCAGCCCGTACATGAAGTTGACCGTCCCGTCGATCGGGTCCAAGACCCACACGACACCGGACTCGCCGGGCTCGTCGAGACCTTCCTCGCCGACGAAGCCATCGCCCGGCCGCAACGCGCGCAACCGATCGCTGAGCAGCTGCTGCACCCGGGTGTCGAAGGTGGTGACGGGGTCGGTCGGGCTCGACTTGGTGCCGCTGACCGGCACCCGCCCGACGGGTCGGTGCGTACGGAGCCAGTCGGCGGCCTCCCTGGCGACCGTCACCGCAACCGTACGAAGGGCCTGCGGGTCGGTGGTCATGTCAGCACCGGATGCGGCGAGTCGGCGCCGCCGATCGTGGGCCGTTCGCCGCGCGCGTTGGCGCAGCACCCCGCCGGGCACACGTCCCACGACACTCCCCCGGTCGGCTCGCTGCTGGCGGCGCCGGCACGCTCGGTGGCCGCCCGCTCCACCACCAGATCGCGGACCACGCCCACGAAGCGCGGGTCGGTGCCGGGCGTCGGCACCCGCACGAAGCCCAGACCCAGGCCGGCCGCGGTCTCGGCCGCCTCGGTGTCCAGGTCGTAGACGACCTCCATGTGGTCGGATACGAAGCCGATCGGGATGACGACGACACCGGTCGTCTCGCCAACGGCGAGCACCGCCAGGTGGTCGTTGATGTCGGGCTCGAGCCACGGCACCTGCGGCGGCCCCGAGCGCGAGCAGTAGACCAGATCGTGCGGGAACCGCCCACCGGTCTGCTCGGCGACGCCGGCGACGACCATCGCCGCCACCTCCTCGTGCTGGCGCGCGTACGCCCCACCGGCGGTGTGGTCGGATCGCCCACTGGCAGCGTTCATCGCCTGGGGGACCGAGTGCGTGACGAAGACCAACCGCACCCTGTCGGTGCCCTCCTGGCCCTGCGCCGCCAGCCGGCTCAGCGCGTCGACAGTGCCCGACACGGTGGGTGCGACGAACCCCTCATGGTTGAAGTAGTGCCGCAGCTTGTCCAACCGGGGTGCTGTGCCTCCCGAAGTCCCGGCGTCGACGACCGCGTCGAACAGGTTCTCGCGGTACTGCCGGCACCCGGAGTACGACGAGTAGGCGCTGGTGACGAAGCACGCCGCGCGGCGAACCCCGTCCCGCTGCATCTGGCGCACGGCGTCGGCGAGGTAGGGGTCCCAGTTGCGGTTGCCCCAGTAGACCGGCAGGTCGACCCCGTGGGCGGACAGGTCCGCGCGGACGGCGGCGAGGAACGCCCGGCACTGGTCGTTGATCGGGCTGCGACCACCGAAGGCGTGGTAGTGCGCACCGACCTCGGCCAGCCGTTCCCGGGGGATGCCGCGACCGCGGGTGACGTTCTCGAGGAACGGCAACACGTCGTCCGGGCCTTCCGGGCCACCGAACGACACCAGCAGAAGGGCGTCGTACGGGTCGGTGGACGCCCGGGTCGCACCGGGGGTCGCCGAGGACGTCGCCGAGGAGCTCACCGCTCGATCGTAGGCCGGGCAGGCGCCGGAGGTCGGTCGGCGCCCCCGCCCGGATGGCGCGACACCCAGGTTCGGCCCGGATCGTGGCCGACCGCACGGCGCGTCTGGTTGGTAGGACGGCCACGGAGGACGAAACTGTCGACATGTCGTCCGCGCATCGGGATGCGGACGTTGGGAGGCGACCGGATGCGTGACCTCGAGCTTGTCGGGCTGAGTGCGGACGCCACGAGCGTCCTGCTCCGGGACGGCACGAACGAGGTCTTCCGTGTCAGGGTCGACGACCGCCTCCGCGCCGCGATCAGCGGCGACCGTGCGCGACTCGGACAGGTGGAGATCAACATGGACAGTGCGTTGCGCCCCCGGGACATCCAGGCCCGCATCCGGGCCGGCGAGTCACCCGAGGCTGTTGCCGCCGTTGCGCAGGTGTCGCTGGAACGGATCATGGGCTATGCCCTGCCGGTGCTGGCCGAGCGCGAGCACGTGTGCCGGCAGGCTCGGCAGTCCGGGCTGCGCCGCAAGCACGCGTCGGGGCCGGGCCGGCTGCTGGGCACGGCCGTCGACGAGCACCTGCGCAACAACGGCTGGGACCCCGAGGCCGCCTCCTGGGACGCTTGGCGACGCGAGGACGGTCGCTGGTCGGTGACGGTCGCTGCCTCCAGCAACGGCACGCCCGCGACATTCCTGTTCGACGCGCCGGGGCGCTACGCCTTCGCCCACGACGACGGCGCCCGGCGCCTGGTCGGCGACGAACCGCCGCTGTCGGTCGAGCCCGAGACCGACGAGCCCCGGTCGGGGCTGCCGCCGATCGAGACGCCCAGCAGCGGTGGCGGCCGGGTGACGCCGCTGTGGCGCACCGAACCGGCGAAACAGGCAGAGAGCTCCGGCGACTCCACTGCTGCTGACAGGGACGACGTGGCTGTCGACCCGGCCGACACGGCGGACCTCGGTGCCCTGACCGCCGACCTGGCCGCCCTCGAGG
>JBBSMN010000141.1:0-8047 GCA_038233135.1 Propionibacteriales bacterium | reverse complement strand
GGGGGTGAACAGCATCACCGGCAGCACCGAGTGCACGCTTTCCACCGCGACGATCGGGAAGCCGATCACCTGGATCCGGTCGTGGCGGGTGAAGTGGCCGACCCGCAGCCGGTGCATGCCGACCGCGCGTCCGATGTGGTGCCGTCTCCACCGCTCGCCGCGTGCGATCGCATCCGGACCGGGGTTCTCGAGCCAGTCGACCTTACCGCCCTCGGGGTCAGCGTGGTGGATCGTGCCGCCCGGGCCGTAGAGCTGGTAGCAGAACACCAGGTCGTCGGCTCCGGTGCCGGTGATGTCTCCGGTGTCCATCCCGACCGGCTCTTTGACCTTGTCGACGATCAGGCGCTTGGTCCAGTCGGGGTTGGCATAGGAGTAGATCTCGCCGACCTTGAGTCCGTAGCCGACCAGGTCAGGGCGCCCCTCGCCCGTCAGGTCGGCGGCTTCCAGCCAGTAACCGTCCCTGAGGAAGTCGGTGACGACCGCCGAGTCGAACGCCGGCACCGTCAGACCGGCGACCGGCGTCGCGACGCGGGGCGAGGCGTCACTCGGGGCGTCGATCGGGGTGTCGATCGGGCTGTCGATCACCTGATCGGGCAGTAGCTTGTCGGTCGTCATCGAACCACTCCGGCGGTCTCGAGGATTTTGTCGCTGGTGTGGAACCCGGGTACGAACGGCTCCGCGGCGGTGCCCAGGCCGAGGTGGTGAGCGGTGGCGTCGACGACGCGTCGGGCGGCACGGCCGTCGCCGTAGGGGTTGATGGCGGTCGCCATGCTCTCGTGCAACCGGTCATCGTCGAGCAGCTCGCACACAGCCCGGTGGATGTGACAGCGCTCGCGGCCGACCAGGCGGCTGCTGCCGGTCAGCAGCGACTCCTTGCGTTCGGAGACCTCACGCAGCACCAGCGTGGGCTTCCCGAGGGTCGGTCCTTCCTCCTCGGCGCCGCTGCTGTCGGTGAGCAGCAGGTCGGCGCGCAGCAGCAGCTGGCAGAACTCCAGGTAGGGCAGCGGGTCGACGACGGTGATCCCAGGGACGCCGCTGATGACCGGTTCCATGACGGCGCGGGTGCGCGGGTTGAGGTGCAGCGGCACGACGATGTGCACGTCGGTCCGGGTGCGGGCGATCTCGACCAGGGCGTGGGCGATCTCCACCATCGGCCCTCCGTGGCTCTCGCGCCGGTGGGTGGTGGAGACCACCACCCGGCGGGGGTCGCCCTGCAGCTCGCGCAGGGCCGGGGACGTGAACCGGACGTCCTGCCGGACGCCCCACCGCAGCGCGTCGACGATGGTGTTGCCGGTCACCGAGATTGTGCGCTCGTCGATGCCCTCGCGGATCAGGTTGGCCGCATTGCCCGGTGTGGGGGCCAGGTGGAGCGACGCGATCTGGGCGACCAGCCGTCGGTTGGACTCCTCGGGGAACGGTGAGTCGCGCCGGCCGCTTCGCAGCCCAGCCTCGATGTGGATGATGTCGACCTGGGCCTGGGCCCCGGCAATCGCACCGGCCAGGGTGGTCGCGGTGTCGCCGTGCACCATCAGCGCGTCGAGGCCCTCGAGCGCACCGGTGTTCTCGAGACTCTCGAGGATGCGGTGAGTGACGCCAGTGAGGCTCTGGCCCGGACGCATCACCGCGAGGTCGAGGTCGGGCACCAGCCCGAACTCCGCGAGGGTCTGGTCGAGCATCTCGCGGTGCTGACCGGTCGAGATGAGGCGCAGCTCGAAGCGCGGGTCGCGCTTGAGCTCGACGACGACCGGGGCGATCTTCACGACCTCGGGTCGCGTGCCAAAGATGATGCCGATTCTCTTCATGACGGTTCCTCCTGTGGGTGTGCGAGGGCGAGCACCGTTGGGGCCCCCGAGACGGGTCGTGCTGGTTCTCGGCGCGGGTCTCACGCCGGGTCGGTGGTGACGCCGCGCTCAGCCAGACGTCAGGTGGTACTCGACGGCCAGCCAGGTGGCGTCGGTGATGGCGCGATACTGGTGCCAGGGATAGGTGAACGTGCCGGGGCCGTCGGCCTGCGCGGCGTACCGGCAGAACGCGGAGGCACCGGTGACCCCCGGCGCCATCAGCTGCTCCTCGTAGGGCGCCTCGGCGTCGTGGCGGTGGAACTTCTCCACCACGCCGTGACCGTCGAGCTGGGTGTGGATCTCGAGGAACGGGTGGCGGTCGTGACGCCCGCACTCGGTCCCGGCGGGGCTGAACCACAGGTTCACCCGCACGTCGGCGCGCACCGGCCGAGCACCGGGACCCCCTGCTGCTCGCGAGACATCGAGGTCGACGGCGCCGACGGTCGACTGGGGCGAGCGGAGCAGGACCGGCCCCTGGTCGCCGTAGAAGCTGTGCCAGCCGGCGGCCCGGGCGACCTCCTCGCTCATCTCGGTCCCGACCGGCACTACCAGGAGCAGCCGGCCGCCGACCTCGGCGTCGGAGACGACCGTGGACAGCCGGGCGGGCAGGTGGCCGGCCACCGTGCCACCGGTGACGGCCATCTCGTCGGCGAGGTTGACCACCACCGAGCGGGTGGTCACCCTCGCGGTGCCGTCGCGGACCAGGAGCGCCTCAACCCCGGGCAGACCGAGGTCGACAGCGTCGGTTGGGGCGGGCGCCAAGGTTGTACCGGGGTGCGACATGCTGGCTCCTGAGAGGTCGTCGGATGCAGGACGCCGCCTCGGGCGACGCTGTACAGCGACCCTGGCAGAGTTCGGAGCACCGAGCCCCTCCTTGCCAGGGACACCATCGGTGATTGACAACAACGGCCTGTGACCGGACTCACAGGCTCGGTGCGGCCCGCCCCGCGTGACCCCAGGACCTCAACCGACCGGGCGATGTCCGGCAGGTGAACGAGCCACACCGAGCGGCGTCGTCGCGTTACCAAGAATTTACCTGGGACTGGTCGACGTCCCCGATTGGAGCCGCGCCAGGTATCCCCAGCAGGGACAGGCAAGAGTCCCGTGCGCCGCCGAAACTGGCCCCATGACATTACGAGCGTGGCGTGCGACAGCGCCCGGACCGACCGCACCGGCGTCGTACGACGATGTGTGGATCGACGCTGACCGCCAGGTCGGGGTCCGTGTCCACGGCGACCTTAGGCCCGGCGCTCGCCTGCTCGTGTGGGCCCACGGCGGCAGCTGGCTTGGCGGCTGTGTGGAGGATTGGCACCCGGCGCTCTCGCACCTCGCATCGCGTCTCGGTGACGTGGTGGTCGGCGTCCGCCACCGGCTCGCTTCCCAGACCCACCACCCCGCTCCCTCGGACGACGTGTCGGTGGCAGTCCGAGCGGCTCGGCGCCTGGTCGGCGACGGGGGCAAGGTGGTGGTCGGTGGCGACAGCGCGGGAGGCACGCTCGCAGGGGCGGCCGCGCTCCGGGTGCCGGCGGCGCTCGACGGTCAGGTGCTGCTCGACCCACCGACGGACCCGACCTGCTCGGCACTGGCCCTGCGAGAGGTCGGGGTCTTCCCCGACCTCGACAGGATGCGGCAGGCCTGGGCGGCGTACGCCGGTCCGCCGGTCGCTTACACCGCGCTCCCGCGGCAGCCGCTCACCCCAATGCTGTGCGCCGTGCCCGACGCGGTGCCGCCCACGACCCGAATAGTCGGCGTCTCGGACCCGATGCGCGAGGAGTCGATAGCCTACGCGGAGCGGCCGCGAGCCGCGGGGGACACTATGCGCACCCATGTGCTGGCCGGTGTGCACCACGGCGACCTCCTCAGGCTGGACCCCGCGCGCCGCCGCGCGCCGCTACACGACGTCGTCGAGCACGAGGCCCGCCACTGGTTCGAGGCCGACCAGTGACCGGGCAGACGACCGCTCCCGCCCTGGAGGCGCTGGCCCGGCACTTCGCCGACCTGCGCGACGGCTGCCACGGCGACCAGGCGGTCAGCCGCACGGACAAGGAGGCACTCTTCGCCACGTCGGCCGGCCTGCTCACCCCGGTCGCCCGGCGGGTGCTTGAGGAGGTCGACGAGGTGCTGCTGCTCGGGTCCGGCCGGATCGAGGACAGCGGCGCGGTCCGCGCCCCTGACCGCGGGCTGGCCCGCGCCTGGTCGCTCACATGGCCTGCCCAGGAGCTGGCCGGGATCGCGCCGATCCGGCTGGTGGCGCACTTCGGCGCGGGATTCCACCACCCGCACCTGCGCGGCGGCACGGTCGCCGAGTGGCCCTGCAACGTCTTCACGCCCGAGCAGGCCGAGGACGAGCTGCCCACGCTGCGGGCGATCGCCTCGGCCGAGCTCCACAACCTCGTCTTCATGGCCGACTACCGGATCGTGCCCGCGACGGTGCGCCGGCGGGAGGCGACATGAGGCTCTCCCTGCTCGACCAGTCGCCACGTGCGGCGGGCCAGAGCGTCGAGGATGCCCTGCGGGCGAACCTGCTGCGTGCGGCCACGGCGGACCGGGCGGGCCTGCACCGCGTCTGGTTCGCCGAGCACCACCGGCATGCGGCGTTCGTCGCCGACCGACCGCTCGACCTCGCCGCCGCGACGCTGGTGACCACCGAGTCGGTCCGGGTCGGCAGCGGTGGCGTCCTGGTCGCCCACCACCCCCGGATGAGACGGCGGCCGCGTTCACGGCGCTCGCCAACTGCCGGCCAGGAAGGACAAGACCGAACCGCCAGCCCGCGGCCCACCCCGCCCCGGAGCAGTTCCCCGAGGAATGGGCCGCCATCGAGCAGACCAGCCCCGCCCAGCTCGCGGACGCGCTGCGAGCGCATTGGGGCATCGAGAACCGGCTGCACTGGGTGCGGGGCGTGACCTTCGCCGAGGACCTCTCCCAGATCCGGACCGGTCACGGACCGGCCGTCATGGCGACCCTGCGCAACCTGGCGATCAGCCTCCACCGGCGGGCCGGCGCCAGCAACATCGCCACCGCCTGCCGCACCGTCAGCCGACATCCCAGCCGCCCGCTCGCCATGATCATGTACCGGCCAGATCAACTTTGCCGAGCCTCTGACCCCGTGATGCGCGCGATCTCACGCTCGCCAGAGGGTAGCCCCGGCGTCGTGAATGTCTCGCCAGAGGCGCGGCTACCAGCGCATTGAACTCACGTCAGTTGATCGAGGAGTGCTTGCCAGTTCCTATCACCCTTGAGGACAGGATGATTTTCTACTGACCAGGTAGACATGTACCTGGCGAAGAAACACAGACTCTCGTCGTTCCGTGATTCTGCTCTACAAGGCGAAGAATGAGGAGAAGGTGTCTACTGAGATTGACTTCGAAGTTCCGAATGGGAGATTTCGTACGTTCGCTTCCGAGGACAGTGAGCCAGTGTTCGTGGACAAGCGCAGCGTGGTGGTGAATGTCGCGCACGTGGGGCGTCGGCCTCCAGGTAGGTCTGCGCCGTCCCGAGGTCCAGCGCACGCCAGCGCCGCCGCCCCGCGCCCTGGTCACAGCCCCGACACCGACGCCCGCACCGCGAGCACCGAGAACGCCGCAAGCGGGTCGGATGCACCAACACCACCAGCACCGCAGCGTCGCCCTCGAACACGACGTCCTCCATCACCGTGTGCTCGACGCCGAGCAACTGCTTCCATACCCTGACCGTGCGCACGCCGTTCCCCCTTCTACAGTTCGTGGACCTCGACAGCCCAAGAACCTAGACGGGGAGCGGCGTGTCGCCCTCACGGCCCGCTCAGGCCACCGACGGGAACGGCAGGAGACCCAGTTGCCGAGCTGAGGGTATGTGGCGTGGCCAAGTGCATGTCTTGCGAGGTAAGGAGAATTGAGAATCATGAGTGCAGAGACTGTGATGTACCTCGGTGCGTTTCTCCGGTCCCGCCGTGCCGCCTTGGACCCGGAGCAGGTGGGGTTGCCGACTCACGGGTACCGGCGCGTGGCTGGTCTGCGGCGCGAGGAGCTGGCCGATTTGGCTGGAGTGTCGTTGACCTACTACACGCGGTTGGAACAAGGACAGGCGCAGAATGCGTCAGATTCGGTGCTCGACGCGCTCGCGCGGGCGCTGCGGTTGTCCGATATCGAACGAGTCCACTTGTACGCACTCGCCCGGCCGATGGCCAAACACCGGGCGCACCACCGGCGCAGCTTCCACGTTCGCCCGGAGACGCTGCGGCTATTGGATGCCATGTCGGATGTGCCGGCGGTGCTGATGGCCCGCAACCAGGACGTTCTGGCCTGGAACCGACTCGGCCGTGCCCTGCTCGCCCCACACCTGGACATGTCGGCCCCCGAGGACCCAGATCGGCGCCCCAACCTCATCCGAATGCTGTTCCTTGACGCGGCCACGCGCGCGATGTACGCGAATTGGGACAGCGAAGCAGCCCTAGCGGTCGCGTCGTTGCGGTACGTCGCAGCACACTTCGCCGACGATGTGGGGCTGTCCGACCTGATCGGCGAGTTGTGCGTGGACAGCCCGGAGTTCGCCACGAGGTGGGGCGATCACCCCGTGCAGCTGTGCATCTCCGGCACCAAGCAGCTGCGCCACCCCGTTGTCGGTGACCTGGAGCTCTCCTTTGAGGCCCTCCACCTGCCCGAGGCGCAGGGTCAGCGGATCCTGACCCACACAGCCACGCCCGGCAGCCCGGACGAAGACGCGCTGCGGCTGCTGGCCACCTACAGCATTTCCAGCCCCGCAGCGGCGGCGGACGCAGCGCCGCAACTCACCGAAGACCAGTAGCTTTCTCTTACCCACTTCCCGACGAACACCCTCCGACCAGGGTGGGCGTGAGCGTGCCCGCCAGCAGAACAACAATAAGGAGATCACCATGGACCTGAACCTTTCCGGCCGCGTCGTCATCGTCACCGGGGCCAGCGCCGGCATCGGCCTGGCCACCTGCGAGCTGCTCCGGGACGAAGGAGCTATCCCAGTCGGCGTGGCCCGCTATGCCCCCGAGGACACCAACCTCGAGTTCGTGACCGCCGACCTGTCCGCCCCCGAGGCCGCTCAACATGTCGTTGATGTGACGCTGCAGCGGCACGGGAGCTTGGACGGGGTGGTGAACAACGTCGGGGCCCTGCGGTCGCGGTCGGGGTTCCTCGGCACCACCGACGCGGACTGGGAGCGCACCCTGGGGCTGAACCTGATGGGCACCGTCCGCATGACCCGCGCGGCGTTGCCCCGTCTACAGGAGCGCGGCGAGGGCTCCCTCGTCCACATCACCAGCGAGGCCGCCCGCCTGGGTGACCCCACTATGGTCGACTACGCCGTATCCAAGACCGCGATGTTGACGCTGTCCAAGATCCTCGCGGCGGAGTTCAGTCCGCAGGGTATCCGCTCGAACGTCGTGGCACCGGGTCCGACCCGCACCCGGTTGTGGGACGAGCCCGGTGGCTTCGGCGACCAGCTCGCCGAGCAGTACGACCTGCCCGTGGAGGACGCCATCCACCACTTCGTCACCGATGTCCGTGGACTGCCGACCCGGAACCTGGGCGCCCCCGAGGACGTGGCCCGGGTCATCGCCTACCTGCTCTCGCCTCTCGCCGGGCAGGTCACCGGTGCCGAATGGGCCGTCGACGGTGGCGCCCTCCGACAGATCTGAGGAACACGATGACCCCAACGACTCGCCAACGCATGCACCCGGGCCTGGTTCGAGCGGGGCTCCATGAACCGCTACTCGCGGATCTGGGTCAGATCGTGCAGGGCGGCGGCGAGATGCGGCGCCAGCAGTGTGCGCAGGACGGTCTCGTCGAGGTCGACGAGCAGCGGGCCGGCCGGCCAGCGGGCGTGGGTGGCGGCGATCACGAGCGCGGTCGCGAGCTGGTCCACCGGCGCAGTGCCTTCGGGAGGCGTACGGCCGGTACTCACGGCGCACCGTCGGCGGCGCTGAACAGGTCCCGGTTTCCGAGTCTGCGGTTGGACCACAGAACTTCGATGCGGGTACCGCTGCGCCCGCTCGTTCCGCCCTGTCCGGTGTAGGCGGGCAGCTCGACGCGGTGCCAGTCGGCGTAAAGCTCGTCGTACAGCGGCGCCCGGTAGCCGGACAGCACCACACTGGCCGCGCAGGCCTTCAGCGCGTCGGCGAGCTCACGATGGTCGGGCTCCCCTCGCATCTCGTGCCGGTACTGGTTGCCCCACCCTCGGGTCGAGCCGAGGTAGGGCGG
>JBBSMN010000140.1:0-8175 GCA_038233135.1 Propionibacteriales bacterium | reverse complement strand
ACGGTTCACTGGCGTCGCGGCTGGCCGCCGGCATGGCCGTGGCGGTCGCGGCCATCGACTCGGGCGCTGCCGCCGGCGTGCTGGAGGCATGGGTCGCAGCGAGCCGCACGACGGTTTGAGTCCGTCCTCGGCTCCGAGGCTGAACGCCGCCTCCAGGTCGTGCTGGCTGAGCGTGCGGAAGGCGATGTGGGTCTCGGTCGACTGCACGCCGGGCACCTTGTTGAGACGATCGGCGACCACGGTCGCCACGTCTTCGTGTGTGCGCACCCGCACCATCGCTATGAGATCGATGTGGCCGGTGACGGAGTAGACCTCACTCACTCCGGCAAGGTCGGCGATCTGTTCGCCCACCTCGGGGATGCTGGCCACGTCGGCCTTGACGAACACGATCGCGGTGATCATGCGCGCAGCCTAGCGTCGGCTGGGCTCGTCGAACGGCACCACCGAGCCCCGGGAGTCACCTACCACGTCGACCAGCGGCAACAGTCGCCGCGCACCCCGCACCGGGCAGGTCCACTCGCCGACGACGTGGACGAGCCGCACGCCGTCGGACTCGAGCCAGCGCAGCAACAGCTCCGACTCCTCGGGAGTCGTCGCCGGGGCGGGCCCGGGGCCGGGCAGCACGGTCTCGGCCCCGGCGCACAAGGCACGCACCCACTCACGAGCGCTCACCGACCCCGGCAGCACGCCCGCTGCAGCCAGCCGTCCGTGCCGGATCACGTGCACCTGCCAGCGGCCGTCGTCGCCGCGCCGTGCGCCGACCAGCTCGGCACAGCCGGTGAGACCGCTGAGCCGCTGGCTGCGGGCGGTCCCACGGACCAGTGCGGTGAGGCGATCACGGTGGGTGGCGGCGTCCTCATAGCGCTCCTGGGCGGCCAGGGCAGCCATCGTGGTGGTCAGCTGCTCGTGGACCGCATCCGGTCCACCGATCAGCACCGACCGGACCCGGTTGATCTCGGCGGCGTACGCGGTCGCGTCGGCGGTGCCGTCGCACGGCGACAGGCAGCGGCCCATCTCGGCGAGTGCGCAGGCGGTGCGGCTGGGCCGGCGGGGCAGCCGCCCGGTGCACTGCCGGATGCCGAAGGTCTCGTGCAGCGCCGCCAGTGCCCGCACCGCGGTCTGCCGCGAGCCGAAGGGCCCGGTGTAGTCGGCACCGTCGTCGAGCACTCGGCGCACGATCGACAGCCGTGGCCACGGCTCGACGGTCAGCTTGATCCACTGCGCGCGCTCGGGGTGGCGTGAGCGGCGGTTGTAGCGCGGCTTGTGCTGGCCGATCAGCCGCAGCTCGCGGACCTGTGCCTCGAGCGCGGTCGTGCACACGATGGCCTGGACCCGCTCGGCCAGACCGACCATCTCGCTCATGCGGCTGCGCGTCTCCGCTGCGGTGAAGTAGCGGCGCACCCGCGTGCGCAGGTCCTTCGACGTCCCCACGTAGAGAACTTCGTCGCGCGGCCCGTGGAACAGGTAGACACCCGGAGCGTGGGGAAGCGGCTCGGCGAGGTGCCGCTTGCGGCGCTGCCCGGCACTGACCCGCGCCGAGAAGCTGGACAGCTCCTCCAGGGTGTGCACCCCCAGCCCCCCAAGGCGCTCAACCATGCCGTGGAGCACGTCGACGGTCGCCCTCGCGTCGTCGAGCGCGCGATGGGTCGGCTGGGTGGTGGCTCGGAACACGCGGGCGAGCGTCGACAGCTTGCAGTTGGGAGCCTCGTCGCGAAGGACGACCCGGCGGGCAAGGGTGGCGGTGTCCACCACCTCGAAGGCCGGCCACGCGTGTCCCAGGGCGGCGGCGTTGTGCCGCAGGAAACCGACGTCGAACGGAGCGTTGTGCGCGACGAGCACACACCCGCGGGCAAACTCGAGGAACGCGGGAAGCACGGTGGCGATCCGCGGCGAGCCAGCCACCATCTGGTCGGTGATACCGGTGAGGACGGCGATGAAGGCCGGGATGGGTGTGGTCGGGTCCACGAGGGTTTGGAACTCTCCGAGCACCTCCCCGCCGCGCACCTTGACCGCGCCCACCTCGGTGATCTGGGCGCCGGCAGCGGCCGAACCGCCCGTGGTCTCGAGGTCGACGACGCAGAACGCAATCTCACGCAGCGGCCGCCCGAGCTCGTCGAAGCTCGCCTGCACGGGCGCGGCCAGTCCTGACGTCATGTCTCGAGACGCTAGGCGTGGGCACCGACGGTTGCGCTTGCGCCACGCGGACGGATGCGAACAGCGATCCATCTGCTCCGTAGTCTCGAGGCCATGAGCCAGCGCAGCGGTGTCGGTCTGCCGGGCGGTGACCAGCGCTGGCGATGCGGTGGCTGCGGCAACCTGACCCGCTTCGACGTGGAACGTACGCGTCGGACGCGGGAGTTCTGGCACGTCACATTGTCCGGTGTGGCCTCGGTCGAGGAGGTCCAGGTCGACGACGAACGGGTCGTAGGGGTCACCTGTCGCTGGTGCGGTCGGTCCGATGCGATCGAGCACGTCGCTCGAGCGCCTGGCGAGGATGACTGAGCCGGTCACGACGGATTGTCGGAGGGCCCGCCTAGCGTCTGCACCCGACCCGATCAGCGGGTCGGCGGGCACCGGGCCCGCCTCGTTGCCGAAAGGACCGTCATGGTTGATGTCTCCTCCTCCCTGCCGCGTGACCCCGATCCCGAGTCTGGCCCCGACCAGAGCCGATCGGAGTCGTTGACCATCGACTGTGACGGATGCTCCGTGCGTGGCCTTGCCTGCTCCGACTGCGTCGTGAGCGTGTTGCTCGGCCCGCCGCGGACTCATCTCGAGCTGGACACCGACGAGTCGGCGGCGTTCGCTGCCCTGGCGGGTGCCGGGTTGGTCCCGCCCTTGCGACTGGTGCGTGCCGTGGACGGCTGCCAGTGCGACGGCGACCCGCCGGCATCGGGCGGCCCCGCCGGCTGACGACGGACCAGGCGGTGACCACTTGCTGCTCCTGTGCGCGTGCACCCCGTTCGGAGCTTCGTGCCGTGTTTGCCCCGTTGGTCAGGTGTCGGTACGGTGCTGGGCTGAAGGTGCCTGCACCAGCCGGTGGTCGTCGTCGGCTCGGGCACCCGCGCCGTTGCTTGGGTGAGTGGGGGGCACTCCCGCCTGGCTTCGCGCAGCAACACAATGGCCGGGCCCGGCAAACGGGTCGGCTCAGTGTTGTGCGCACGGCGTCGACGAGAGCATTGAGGAGCCCGGTTGAGCATGCTGACCGGACACAAGTCCCGCACACTCCGCATCACCGCAGCCGCGGCGGCCGCCGCCTTGGTGGCAGGCATCGTCGCACCCTCGGCCAGCGCTGAGCCCGACCCCACGATCACCGAGGTCTCCCAGCGGGTGGAGCGGCTCTACCACGAGGCTGAGCAGGCGATCGAGCGGTACAACAGCATCAAGGAGGAGGTTGCGGCGGCTCGCACGGACTTGTCCTCCACCCGTGCCGATGTCCGTGCCCAGCGCCGGGCGACCGGACAGCTTCGCGGTCAGGTGGAGCAGCTGGTGCTTGCCCAGGTGGACGGCACCGGCGGCGTCAATACCACAGCGCGGATGCTGAGCAGCGAGGACCCGGATGCGTTCGTGGCCTCAATGGTCGCGATGCGGTCGTACTCCGACCACACGGCCGATCTGCTGACCTCGTACGAGAACGCGCAGGCGCAGCTCGACCTGCGCGTGCAGCAGGCGCGCGACCAGGTCGCCGAGATCAGGGCCGCCAAAGAGCAAGCGGCGGCAGAGAAGGCCACCACGAACGACAAGGCGCAAGCCGCCGAGGACCTGCTCGCCCAGCTCGAGGAGGAGAAGCGGCAACGGATCGAGGAGCGTCAGGCCCGACAGGCAGCGCGCGCCGAGCGGATCGTCGAGCGTGCGGCCCAGCGCGTCGAGGTGGAGGCCGCCCGCCAGGAACGGGTCGCCGCGCGTGCCGAGAGCCAGGTCAGCCGAGACGCCGACCGCAGCGAGACGGCTGAGGAGTCCGATCCCGCCCCGGCCGAGGAGCCCGATCCCGCTCCGGCCGAGGAGCCCGATCCCGCCCCGGCCGAGGAGCCCGATCCCGCCCCGGCCGAGGAGCCCGCCGAGTCGCCCGCGCCCAGTGGCAACGGTGGCGGTGCCGTCGGGACTGCGCTCGCGCAGGTCGGTGACTCCTACGTGTGGGGGGCCCAGGGTCCCGACGCCTTTGACTGCTCCGGGCTGACGATGTTCGCCTGGTCGGCAGGGGGTGTCTCGCTCCCGCACTCGGCGGCAATGCAGGCCACCATGGGCGTCCCGGTGACGCGTGACTCGCTGCAACCCGGTGACCTGGTGTTCTACTACTCGCCCATCAGCCATGTGGGCATCTACATCGGCAACGGCCAGCTGGTCCATGCCGCCAACCCGAGTGCGCCGGTCAACGTGACCTCCGTCGACTCCATGCCGATTGCCGCGATGCGCCGCGTCGGCTGACGTCCAACTCGTCTGCCTACCATCGGCAGGTGAGCCGCCCAGTCGCCCGTGCGGCCCTGTCCAGACGCAGCGGCGTCACGGTTGCGCTCATCGTCGCCCTGGCGATCGTTGTCGTTGTGCTGACCGTCGGCGGCGGGCCCTCGGACCCGCCGCGATCCGACACCACCCCCACCCCGAACCCCACCCCCACCGATACCGGTGCTCCTGCGGTCACCGTCGCCACCCGGGGTCCGGGCGCGGAACAGCGCGAGGCGGCCGGTCGCCGATTGGTGGCGGCGATGCAGCGGGGCTCACACGCCCGCAGCAGCCGGGCCTTCGCCACGACCGTCACCGGGTCGCCTGTCGGGCTGTCGATGGCCCGACAGCTCTGGCACGCATGGCGGGACCTGCACGTCCGCGACCTGCGGCTGCGCTGGGTGCGCGGCGTACGGCCGCCGTCGGCGGCACCGGCCGGCAGCACCGCAGGCGAAGTGGCGGCCACGTGGAGCCAACCCGGGTGGTCCGCACCCGTTTCGACGCAGCTGACGGTGGTGTTCAGCGTCGACGGTGGCCGGACCGGGCCGACAGGTCGGCTGTTGGCACTGGCCACGGCAAGGGGGTCGGCGGCGCCGCCGCAGCCCGCCTGGGCCATGGGCCGCCTCGATGTGACCACTACCCCGTCGGCCTGGATTGTCTGGCTGCCCGGGCAGGCTGGGCTCGATCTCCGTACGAGCGCGGTGCTGCCGGCGCTGGTGCAACGGGCGCACCGCCAGGTGTCGAGGCTGCTGCCCGCTCCATCCGGACGGTCGCTCGTCGTCGTGCCCGCCCGGCCCGCGCAGTACCGCGCCCTGCTGGGCGGCGGGGCCGCGGACGCTCATCTGTTTGCCGCGGCGGCAACCACGGTGGGCGCAGAGGTACGGACCGATGCGGCGCTGCAGGTCGTCTTCAACCCGCAGGTCACCGGTCGGCTGCGGCCCGCCGCGGTGCCGGTGTTGCTCGCCCACGAGATCACGCACGTTTTCACCGGCATCTCGCCGGTCCCGTTGCCACTGTGGATGGCCGAGGGGTTCGCCGAGTTGGTCGCCCTGGGCTCCGAGCGGTTCCCGGTCCGCGACGTGGCCGGCCACGCCCTCGCGGAGGTCCGGCGCGCAGGCCCGCCGCGGTCCCTGCCGAGGGACTCTGACTTCGCTGCAGGACCGGGCCGGACCCAGAGCGCGTACGAGCTCGCCTGGTTGGCCTTCCGGACCATCGAGAAGCGGGCCGGGACGGCCGCCACCGTCGCCTTCTACCGTGCCGTCGCGCAGGGCGAGCCGCTCGGCTCTGCCCTGCGCGAGCAGACCGGGCTGAGCCGCAGCCGACTGGTCATCGCTTGGCGAGCCGACCTTGTAGGACTGGCTCGTGCCGCCCGCTGAGCCGGTGCGGCCCGGGTGGGCCGGCTACCTGTGCGTCGGCCTCCTCCTGGCCGCCCTCGCCACGCTGGCGGCAGTCCTTGTGCCGTGGGGATCACCGGTCGCCCCGAGCCGGCAGCAACTCGACCCGACCGCAGGGCTCGACGCCGAGACCCTGTCGGCGATCGCGCACTACCGCTCACGATCGGTTCCGCTGGGTCTTGCCGCTCAGGCCGTGTCGCTGCTGCTGGCCCTGCTGCTGGCGTTCACGTCGTGGGGCGCACGGCTGGTGCGCCGCCTGCCCGGTCGTCACTGGCCGGTGCGCCTGTCGATGGCGGTGCTGACGCTGCTCGTCCTCGGTCGGATCGCGGCGCTGCCGTTCACCGTGCCGTTGGAGGCGGTCCGCCGCGGGGCCGGGCTGTCCACCCGCAGTTGGTGGTTGTGGGCTCTGGACGTCTGCCGGGGCGTGCTCGTCGACACCGTGGCGACGGTGCTTGCCCTCATCGTGCTGATCGGGCTGGCGCGGTGGGGAAGGCGCGGCTGGTGGCTGCTGGCGTCGGCGCTCGGCGGCCTGCTCGTGGTGGCCGGGTCCGCCGTCTACCCCCTGCTGGTCGAGCCGGTGTTCAACACCTTCGAGCCGTTGCCGCCCGGCGAGCTGCGATCGTCGCTGGTGCGCCTGGCAGCTGAGGACGGGATCGTTGTCGACGACGTGCTGAGCGTCGACGCTTCGCGCCGGACCACCGCGCTCAACGCGTACGTATCTGGGCTGGGGCCGACCCGCCGCCTCGTCGTCTACGACACGCTTGTGCGAGACGCCACCCCGGATGAGGTGCGGCTGGTGGTGGCGCACGAGCTCGGCCACACCGTCGACCACGATGTCGCCATCGGCACGGCGCTCGGTGCGCTCGGTGCGTCGGCGGGGGTGCTGGTCCTCGTGCTCGGCACGGGGAGTGGCGCGGTACGCCGCCGCGCCGGCGTCGACGGCCTGCACAGCGTCGAGGTAGCACCGCTTGTCCTGGGGCTGGCGGCGGTGCTGATGGTGGCCGTGCTGCCCGCGCAGAACGCCGTCAGCCGCTCGATCGAGGCGCGGGCAGACGTCCATGCCCTCGACCTCACGCGTGACGTCGCCACGTTCGAGGCGATGCAACGACGCTTCGTGGCCACGAACCTGACCGACCCGGACCCGCCCCAGTGGCTCTACCTGTGGTTCGCCAGCCACCCCAGCCCCGCCGAGCGGGTCGCGCTGGCCGAGCGCTGGCTCGGGCAGCGCTGACCTGAGGTCTACACCGACGGCGCCGCGCTGGTGATCAGGCCCGCCCGGATCGCGCTCATGATCGCCTGGGCCCGGTTGGCAGCACCGAGCTTGTCGTAGATCTTGGAGATGTGGGTCTTGGCCGTCGACTCCGAGATGTAGAGCTTGCGGGCGATCGCGGCGACCCCCAGCCCCTCGGCCAGCAGGTCGAGCACCTCGCGCTCACGCGGCGACAGCTGCGGCCCGGTGGGCTTGAGCCGGCGCTGCATGGCTTCTGCCAGGTCGGGTGCGGTGAACGAGCGGGGTGACACGGCGGCGTGTCGAGCGGCCGCCACCACGTCGTCCGCGGGTGCGTCCTTGGGCACGAACGCAGAAGCGCCGGCGTCGAGCGCCGCGAACAGCTGCTCGTCGCCGGCATACATGGTGAGCACCACGATGCCGAGGCCGGAGACGTGCTGGCGCATCTTGCGTACCAGGTCGAGACCGGAGCCGTCGGGCAGTCGGACGTCAATGACGACGACCTGCGGTTTGAGCGACGCAACCTGCTGCTCACCCTGTCCGAGGTTGGCCGCCTCGCCGACCACTGTGAAGTCCTCGGCGCGCTCGAAGGCCCGGCGCAGGCCCTGGCGGATCAGGTCGTGGTCGTCGATGAGCAAGACCGAGGTGGTCATAGGTGTGGTCCTTCCCCGCTTCGGTGTCTCCCGTGCCGTTGCCGCAGAAGGAGAGTCTACTCACGCTATGTAATCAAGCGCGTGCTGTGTGCTAACTCGTGCCTGTTTTCGCCGATCCTCCAGGATCAGGACCACCTCGGTGCCCGACGTGCCGCTCACCTTGTTGCGCACCCGCAGCGCGGCTCCGATGCGTTCGGCGCGCTCGTGCATCGTCCGCATCCCGAAGCTGTCGTCGCGTGCCGTTCCCAGGCCACGACCGTCGTCAGCAACGACCAGCCGGGCGTGTGGTGACTCCACAGCGAGCGAGACATGCAGGTTGCGCGCCCCGGAGTGCTTGCGGGCGTTGGTGATGGCCTCCTGGGCGATCCGGAGGATCTCGGTCTCGGTCTGCACCGGCAGCCGCTTGACCCCCTCGGCGAGCGACAGATGCACCGTCATCCCCGAGCGGGTCCCGATCAGCCGT
>JBBSMN010000139.1:0-8188 GCA_038233135.1 Propionibacteriales bacterium | reverse complement strand
CAGCAGCGGCTGCGCAAGACCGTCGTCTTCGTCACCCACGACTTCGACGAGGCGGTCAAGATGGGCAGCAAGATCGCCGTCCTCGACAAGGGATCGCGGGTGGCACAGTTCGCCACCCCGGAGGAGATCCTGACCAGTCCGGCCGACGACTTCGTCTCCGGCTTCGTCGGTCACGGGGCGACCCTGAAGCGGCTGCAGCTCGAGCGGCTGGACAGCCTCGAGCTGCACAACACCGGATCCAACACTCCCGATGTGACACCGCTGCCGATGCGGTCCACCCTGCACGACGTGCTGGACGCGATGATCGCCGACGGCTTGGACGAGCTTCCGGTCGAGGAGAACGACAAGGTGGTCGGTGCGGTCACGCTGGAGGACCTGCTGGAGCGGGTCCGTGCACTCCGCGAGGAGGCCGACGGCAAGCTGGAGCGGGTCGGCGAGAAGAGCGAGGGGACGGTATGAGCGCCGCCCTGGACTCACGTTCCGATACCACCGAGACCAAGCGGAGCACCGTCAAGCCCAGCACGGGAGCGGGCCTGTTCACCTGGCGCGACCTGGGCATGCCGGTGCTGTGCACTGTCGCGGTGGTCGCCGAGCTGTTCTACCTGTCGCAGATCGAGATTGGATCCAGCCAGCGCGCCATCTTGCGGTACGACAACCTGCTCAGCCTCACCTGGCAACACGTGCTGATGACGATCATGATCACGATCCTGGTGTTGCTGGTCGCGGTGCCGTTCGGTGTGCTGATCACCCGGCCCGGGTTCACCTGGCTGGCGTCCCCGGTGCTCGCGTTCGGCAACGTCGGCCAGGCGGCACCGATCGTCGGCCTGCTGGCCATCATCGGGTCGTTCTTCATCGGCTTCTGGCCGGTGGTGCTGATGATCGCGGCGTTCAGCATCCTGCCGGTGCTGCGCAACACCATCGTCGGCATCGAGCAGGTGGACGTCGGGGTCAAGGACGCGGCCCGCGGGATGGGCATGTCGCCGCGGGGCATCCTGATGAAGGTCGAGCTGCCGCTGGCGGTTCCCATTATCGCCGCTGGCACCAGGACCGCGCTGATCCTCGCCGTGGCCGTCATCCCGCTCGGCACCGACATGAACGCGGGCGGCCTCGGCGAGCTCGTCTTCGCCGGCATCAAGCTGAACCGGTCCGAGTCCCTGGTCTGCGGCGCGCTGTTCATCGCCGTGCTCGCCCTGCTCGTCGACTGGGTCGGCGGCATCGCCCAGCGCGTCCTCACACCGCGTGGCATCCGATGACCGTCCCCCGCACCGATTGTTTGGCACCAAACCATCGCAGTACGAATCTGGAGGAGTCCCACCTATGAGGCGCACCACGATTGCCCGCACGGCCACGGTCCTGGCCGCTCCGCTCCTGCTCGCGTCCTGTGGTCTGTCCGAGGACAGCGGCACCTCGACCGACACCAGCGCCGGCGACAAGGTCGAGGCGGGCGCGCTCGACGGCGTGTCCGTGAAGGTCGGCTCCAAGGAATTCGACGAGCAGCTCGTGCTCGGTCAGCTGGCCCTGCAGACCCTGTCGGCCGCCGGGGCCGACGTCACCGACAAGACCAACATCCAGGGCAGCACCGCGTCCCGCGAGGCGCTGCTGCGTGGCGACGTCGACGTGACGTACGACTACACCGGCACCGGGTGGATCACCTACCTCGGTCACGGGAAGACCATCCCGGACGAGGAGAAGCTGTACGAAGCCGTGAAGCAGGAGGACCTGAAGAAGAACGGCCTCGTCTGGGGTCAGCCGGCTCCCTTCAACAACACCTACGCGTTTGCCTCCACGAAGGAGTTCGCCGAGGAGAACAGCCTGAAGTCGCTGTCGGACATGAAGACCTACATCGAGGAGAACTCCGACGCGAGTGTGTGCGTGGAGACCGAGTTCGCCAACCGGCCCGACGGCCTGCCCGGCATGGTGAAGGCCTACGGCATGGACATCCCGAACTCCAGTATCAAGTCGCTCGGCACGGGCGTCATCTACCAGCAGATCGACCAGGGCGCCTGCGACTTTGGCGAGGTCTTCACCACCGACGGCCGGGTCGCCAACCTGGGGTTGATCCCACTCGAGGACGACAAGAAGTTCTTCCCGCTCTACAACGGTGCCCCGGTCGTCCAGAAGGAGAACGCGGACGGGGACAAGATCCTCGAGGTCCTGGCGCCGCTGGACGAGACGCTGACGACCGAGGTCATGACCGAGCTCAACAAGCAGGTCAGCGCCGACGGCCTGCCGCCGGAGAAGGTCGCCGGCGACTACCTCAAGCAGAAGGGCTTCATCTCCTGACCGAGTGAGCGCCCCACCACCAAGTTGTCACCGGCACACGGTGTTAGAACAGTGTGTGCCGGTGACAACTTTTTGGTGCGGGTGGGGGGCGTCAGCTGGTGGTGCTGTCGCCGGCGCCGGTGCCCGCGGCGCGCAGCACACCCCACTGGGTGAGCCGGGCGGCCAAGGCGCTGGGCGCCTCCTCGTAGATCACTGCCAGGGTGCGCAGATCTTCCTGGCGGATCGACAGCACCCGGCCGTTGTAGTCGCCGCGCTGCGCCTGGATGCTCTTGGCATAGCGAGCCAGCGGCGCGACCTCGGCCGCATCGAGGTCCTGCAGGTTGGTCAGGTCGAGGATGAGCCGGTCGGGCGCTTCCATCGCGGCCGGTGAGGCCTGGCTGCCCCCGGGCAGGAGCTCCTCGACCGGTACGCCGTAGAACGTGGCGAGGTCGGACAGCTTGAGCACGGTCACCGCCCGGTCGCCGCGCTCGTACGAGCCGATGACGACCGCCTTCCAGCGGCCTTGCGACTTCTCCTCGACGGCTTGCAGTGACATGCCCTGTTGCTGGCGGATGGCGCGCAGGCGCGCACCCAGCTCACGGGAGTACTCGTTCGACACCCGGTGCCCCCTCGTCCTGATCGCAAGAATGTGACTGAGCGTGAGCATACTGCGGTCGGGGGGCAGTCCTCAACTGAACGCCGATTTCCGTGATGTCGCTGCTGGGTTGGCACCCGGGCGTTTCCGGCACTTCGGACGTATCAGCGGCAGCGTGATCCTGTGTCACGGTCTGTGACGAGCTCGTCGACGCCAGCTGCTGCTACTGTGTCACCTGACTCGACATCCTTTAACGACCGTCCGGTGAGGCGGGAAAGGAGGTCCGCGGTGGTGCGCGCGCAGAGCACGGAGCGCGTCGTCCTCGACGACCGAGATGTGGCGCGGGCGCTGACCCGTATCGCCCACGAGATCCTCGAACGCAACCGTGGCAGCGACGACCTGCTGCTGCTCGGCATCCCCCGCCGCGGTGTGCCCCTGGCTCGACGCATCGCCGAGCGGATCGCCGCCGTGGAAGCGGTCGACGTGCCCACCGGCTCCCTCGACGTCACCATGTACCGCGACGACCTCCGGCTGCGCCCGGCGCGGGTGCTTGAGCGCACTGAGCTGCCGGCCAGCGGGGTGGACGGCAAGACCGTGGTGCTGGTCGACGACGTGCTCTTCTCCGGCCGCACCGTGCGCTCGGCCCTCGATGCCCTGCACGACATCGGCCGCCCCACCGCGGTGCGGCTGGCGGTGCTCGTGGACCGCGGCCATCGTGAGCTGCCCGTGCGGGCCGACTTCGTCGGCAAGAACCTGCCCACGTCGCTGGTCGAGCAGGTGCGCGTCTCCGTCGCGGAGTACGACGGTGTCGACGCGGTCTGCATCACCGACGTACGAACCGGCGACGACGCGACGGCCCGAGCGGGTGGGCTGTGATGATCCGGCACCTGCTCAGCGCTGCCGATCTCGACCACACGCAGGCACTGCGGGTGCTGGACACCGCCGCCGAGCTGCTGGCCCTGGCGGACCGGCCGATCAAGAAGCTGCCCACCCTGCGGGGCCGGACCGTGGTCAACCTCTTCTTCGAGGACTCCACCCGCACCAGGATCTCTTTCGAGGCGGCGGCCAAGCGATTGTCGGCCGACGTCATCACGTTCTCGGCGAAGGGTTCGAGCGTCTCCAAGGGCGAGAGCCTGAAAGACACCGCGCTCACGCTGCAGGCGCTCGGTGCCGATGCGGTGATCGTGCGGCACCAGTCCTCGGGCGCACCGCACCGGCTGGCGGCCAGTGGTTGGGTCGACGGGTCGGTCATCAACGCCGGAGACGGCACCCACGAGCACCCGACCCAGGCGCTGCTCGACGCCTTCACGCTGCGCCGCCACCTGGCAGCCGGCACGGGCGACCTGGAGGGCCGCCGGGTCGCGATCGTCGGCGACGTCCTGCACAGCCGCGTCGCCCGCTCCAACGCGCTGCTGCTCAGCACCCTGGGTGCCGAGGTGACGCTGGTGGCCCCACCCACCCTGCTGCCGGTCGGGGTGGAGAGCTGGCCGGTGACCACGTCGTACGAGCTGGACGGCGCCCTGGCCAAGACCGACGCGGTGATGATGCTGCGGGTGCAGCGTGAGCGAGGCGCTGCCGGCGGATTCTTCCCCAGCGCGCGGGAGTACAGCCGCCGCTACGGTATCGACGCCCGGCGGATGGCGCTGCTGCCCGACCACGCGATCGTCATGCACCCAGGCCCGATGAACCGTGGTGTCGAGATCACCGCCGAGGTCGCCGACCACGAGCGGTCGGTGATCGTCGAGCAGGTCAGCAACGGTGTCGCGGTGCGGATGGCGGTGCTCTACCTGTTGCTCAGCGGATCCGAGGAAGGCCACGACGCATGACCGAGTCCACACTTGTGCGCGGGGCGCGACTGCTCGGCGCGGACACCGCCGACCTGCTGCTCCACGACGGGCGGATAGCGGCCACCGGGGCCGCCGGCGTCGCCGAGGCGCCGACGGGGACCCGCGAGGTGGATGCCGGCGGGCTGGTCGCGCTGCCCGGCCTCGTCGACCTGCACACCCATCTTCGCGAGCCGGGCCGAGAGGATGCGGAGACGGTCGAGTCCGGCACCCGGGCGGCAGCACACGGCGGCTTCACCGCCGTGCACGCGATGGCCAACACCGACCCCGCCGCCGACACCGCCGGCGTGGTCGAGCAGGTCTGGCGGTTGGGCCGCGAGGCCGGCTGGTGCGACGTGCACCCGGTCGGCGCCGTCACCGTCGGGATCGCCGGGCAACGGCTCGCCGAGCTGGGTGCGATGGCCGACTCCGCCGCCCGCGTACGGGTCTTCTCCGACGACGGGCACTGCGTCTCCGACGCGGTGCTGATGCGCCGGGCCCTGGAGTACGTCAAGGCCTTCGACGGCGTGGTGGCCCAGCATGCCCAGGAGCCCCGGCTGACCGAGGGCGCCCAGATGAACGAGGGGCAGCTGTCCGGCCGGCTCGGGCTCACCGGCTGGCCGGCGGTCGCCGAGGAGGCGATCATCGCCCGAGACGTGCTGCTCGCGGCCCACGTGGGCTCCCGGCTGCATGTTTGTCACGTGTCCACGGCCGGGTCGGTGGACATCATTCGCTCGGCCAAGTCCAAGGGCTGGGCGGTCACCGCCGAGGTCACCCCGCACCACCTGCTGCTCACCGACGACCTCGCGACCTCGTACGACCCGATCTACAAGGTCAACCCGCCGTTGCGCACCGCCGACGACGTCCAGGCCCTGCGGCACGCGCTGGCCGACGGGACCATCGATGCCGTCGCCACAGACCACGCGCCGCACCCGGTCGAGGACAAGGAGTGCGAGTGGGCCGCGGCGGCGATGGGCATGCTCGGTCTCGAGACCGCACTGTCGGTGGCGCAGCTGGCCATGGTCGACACCGGGCTGTTGGACTGGGCCGGCATTGCCGACCGGATGTCGACCCGGCCGGCCGCCATCGGCCGCCTGTCTGCTCAAGGTCGCCCACTGACCGCGGGGGAGCCCGCCAACCTGGTGCTCGTCGACCCGCAGGCGCGGCGCACGGTCAACGCGGCGGACATGTCCTCGCTCTCACGCAACACGCCGTTTGGGGGGCGCGAGCTGCCCGGTCGTGTCGTCGCGACCTTCCTGCGCGGGCGCTGCACGGTGTTCGGCGGCGAGCCGGTCGAAGAAGTCGAGCCGGTCGGGGCCGGCCGGTGATCCCGGTCATCGCCACCCGGCCGGCTGCCGCGTCCTCGAGTGGCGCAAGATGTGCGCGACTCGCGGTGTGCGCTGTCGTTCTTGCGCCACTCGACGGGCGGTGCAGAGTCTGATGACGGTCGCGGTCCTGGTGCTCGAGGACGGTCGCACCTTCCGCGGCAACGCGTACGGTGCGGTCGGCGACACAGTGGGCGAGGCGGTCTTCGCCACCGGGATGACCGGCTACCAGGAGACGCTGACCGACCCCTCGTACCGTCGGCAGGTCGTCGTGCAGACGGCGCCGCACATCGGCAACACCGGGGTCAACGACGAGGACCGCGAGTCCGACCGGATCTGGGTCGCGGGCTACGTCGTGCGAGACCCGGCGCGGCGTCCCAGCAGCTGGCGCTCGCTGCGCAGCCTGGACCACGAGCTCGCCGAGCAGGGTGTCGTAGGCATCAGCGGGGTCGACACCCGGGCGCTGACCCGGCACCTGCGGGAGCGAGGCGCGATGCGGGTGGGCATCTCCTCGGCCGGCACCGACGTGGACCCCCTGCTGGCCACCGTGCGGTCCGCGCCCGCGATGGGCGGCGCCGACCTGGCCGGCGAGGTGAGCACCCGCGACGCCTACGTCGTGCCGGCGGTGGGGCGGCGGCGCTCCAGCGTCGCCGCGCTCGACCTGGGCATCAAGGCGATGACCCCGCAGCTGCTGGCCGCCCGCGGTGTCGAGGTGCACGTGCTGCCCGCCGCCGCCGGCATCGACGACGTCATGGCCACCGGCGCCGACGGGGTCTTCTTCTCCAACGGCCCGGGCGACCCGGCCGCCACCTCGCACCCGGTCGATCTGCTCGACGAGGTTCTCGACCGCGGCCTGCCGTTCTTCGGGATCTGCTTCGGCAACCAGCTGTTCGCCCGAGCGCTCGGCTTCGACACCTACAAGCTCCGCTACGGCCACCGCGGCATCAACCAGCCCGTGGTGGACCGGCAGACCGGTCGGGTGGAGATCACCGCGCACAACCACGGCTTCGCCGTGCGGGCGCCGCTGGACGGCCCGGTCGACACCCCGCACGGCCGGGCGAGCGTGTCGCACGTGTGCCTCAACGACGACGTGGTGGAGGGCCTCACACTCACTGGCAGGTCCGGTCGGCTGACCGCGTTCAGCGTGCAGTACCACCCCGAGGCGGCCGCCGGGCCGCACGACGCGGCCTACCTGTTCGATCGCTTCGTCGCCCTGCTGGACCGCGGCCAGGAGGCCGTCTGATGCCGCGCCGCACCGACCTGCAGTCGGTCCTCGTCATCGGCTCCGGGCCGATCGTCATCGGCCAGGCCTGCGAGTTCGACTACTCCGGCACCCAGGCCTGCCGGGTCCTGCGGGCGGAGGGGCTGCGGGTCGTGCTGGTCAACTCCAACCCGGCCACGATCATGACCGATCCCGAGCTCGCCGACGCCACGTACGTCGAGCCGATCACCCCCGAGTTCGTCGAGCGCGTCATCGCCCACGAGCGTCCCGACGCCCTGCTGGCGACCCTGGGCGGTCAGACCGCTCTCAACGCCGCGGTGGCGTTGGCCGAGTCGGGTGTGCTCGAGAAGTATGACGTCGAGCTGATCGGGGCCTCCATCGAGGCGATCCAGCGTGGTGAGAACCGCGAGTCGTTCAAGCGGGTCGTCCAGGCCCTCCCCGCTGAGTGGCAGGCGGAGGTGGCGCGCTCGACCGTCGTGCACAGCCTGGGCGAGTGTGTCGAGGTGGCCGCCGAGCTCGGCTACCCGCTCGTCGTACGGCCCTCCTTCACCATGGGCGGCGTCGGCTCCGGCATCGCCTACGACGAGGCCGAGCTGCGCCGCATCGCCGGGGCGGGCCTGTCGGCCAGCCCCACCGGCGAGGTGCTGCTCGAGGAGTCGATCCTCGGCTGGAAGGAGTACGAGCTGGAGGTGATGCGCGACGGCGCCGACAACGTCGTCATCGTCTGCTCGATCGAGAACGTCGACCCGATGGGTGTGCACACCGGCGACTCCATCACGGTGGCACCCGCGATGACGCTCACCGACCGCGAGTACCAGCGGATGCGTGACATCGCGATCGGCGTGATCCGAGCCGTCGGCGTCGACACCGGCGGCTGCAACATCCAGTTCGCCGTGGACCCCGGCACCGGCCGGCTGGTGGTCATCGAGATGAACCCGCGGGTCTCGCGCTCCAGCGCGCT
>JBBSMN010000138.1:0-8233 GCA_038233135.1 Propionibacteriales bacterium | reverse complement strand
GGCACGATCCAGAACGACGTGCTCAAGGAGTACATCGCCCGCGGCACCTACATCTACCCGCCGGCAGAGTCACTGCGGCTGGTCACCGACGTCTTCCGCTACTGCGGCGAGCACCTGCCGCGCTGGAACACGATCTCGATCTCCGGCTACCACATGGCCGAGGCCGGTGCGACGCCGGCGCAGGAGATCGCGTTCACGCTGTCCAACGGCATCGAGTACGTCCGGGCGGCGGTCGCTGCGGGGCAGGACGTCGACAGGTTCGCGCCCCGGCTGGCGTTCTTCTTCGTGTCGAGGACCACGCTGCTGGAGGAGGTGGCGAAGTTTCGCGCCGCCCGGCGGATCTGGGCCAAGGTGATGCGAGACGACTTCGGTGCGTCCGACCCGAAGTCGCTGATGCTGCGGTTCCACACCCAGACTGCCGGCGTGCAGCTGACCGCCCAGCAGCCGGAGGTCAACCTCGTCCGGGTTGCCGTGCAGGGCCTCGCCGCGGTCCTCGGCGGCACCCAGTCGTTGCACACCAACGCCTACGACGAGGCGATCGCGCTGCCCAGCGAGAAGGCTGCCCGCCTGGCCCTGCGCACCCAGCAGGTGCTCGCCCACGAGACCGACGTCACCAAGACCGTCGACCCGTTCGCCGGGTCGTACGCGGTGGAGGCGCTCACCGATCAGGTCGAGGAGGCGACGCTCGAGCTGATGTCGCGGGTGGCCGACCTCGGTGGTGCCGTCCAGGCCATCGAGCGCGGCTTCCAGAAGAGCGAGATCGAGCAGTCCGCTTACGCCGTCGCCACCGGCATCGACGCCGGCGATCGGGTGGTCGTCGGTGTCAACAGGTACCGCTCGGAGTCCGAGGAGCCGTACGAGCTGCTGCGCAGCGACCCCACGCTGGAGGCGCAGCAGGCCAAGCGGTTGGCCACCCTGCGGGCCGACCGCGACGACGACGCAGTCCAACAGCACCTGGCGGCGCTGCACGAGTGCGCGTCCAAGCCCGGAGGCCACGACAGCAACGTGCTCTATCCGATGAAGGAGGCGCTGCGCGCCCGCGCCACGGTGGGCGAGGTGTGCGACACCCTGCGCGAGGTCTGGGGCGTCTACTCCCCGCCGGACGCGTTCTGAGCGCCGAGCGGGCCCGGGTGGCCGTCGCGGTCGCCTTCGTGCTCAACGGCGTCGCGATGGCTGCGCTGATCTCCCGGGTCCCGGCGGTGCGCGACACCCTGGCGCTGTCGTCGGCGGACCTCGGGCTGCTGCTCCTTGCGGTGTCGGCCGGCACGCTGACCGCGCTGCCGCTGTCCGGGGTGGTCGTGGACCGGCTGGGTGCGGGTCGCACCGTGCTGGCCGCCGCGGCAGTCGTGACCGTCGGCTTCGCCACGATCGCTGCCGGCCTGGTGCTCACCTCCACCCCTGTCGTGGCGCTCGGGCTCGCCGTCTACGGCGTGGGGACCAGCTCGTGGGACGTGGCCATGAACGTCGAGGGAGCCGCGGTGGAGCGGCGGCTCGGGCGCACCCTGATGCCACGGCTGCACGCCGGGTTCAGCCTGGGCACGGTCGCCGGTGCGCTGCTCGGGGCGGGTGCCGCGGTGAGCGGCGTGCCGTTGCCGGTGCAGCTCGCCATCGTCGCACCGGGGTGCCTGGCCGGCGCCGCCGTCGCCGTCCGCTGGTTCCTGGCCGCCGGCGCGCCGGATGCGGACGCGGTCGCGGGTGTCCGCGGCGTCTCCTGGGCCTGGCGGGAGTCCCGGACGCTGCTGATCGGCATGCTGGTGTTCGCCTTCGCACTGACCGAGGGGGTCGCGAGCGACTGGCTGGCGTTGGCGCTGGTCGACGGGCACGGCTCCTCCGAGGCGATCGGCGCGCTCGGGTACGGCACCTTCGTGACCGCCATGACCCTCGGCCGGCTCGTCGGCGGCAGCCTTTTGGACCGGCTCGGCCGGGTGCCGGTGCTCCGCGGCACGGCCGTGCTCGCGCTGGTCGGGGTCGGCGTCGTGGTGGCGGCGGGTCCGCTCGGCCTGGTCCTGCTCGGCGCGGTGGCCTGGGGTCTCGGTGCCTCGCTCGGCTTCCCGGTCGGCATGAGCGCCGCCGCCGACGACCCAGCCCGAGCCGCCGGACGGGTCGCGGTCGTGAGCTCGATCGGCTACACCGCGTTCCTGGCCGGGCCGCCGCTCGTCGGCTTCCTGGCCGAGGGGTTCGGCGTGCTCCGCGGGCTGCTGGTCGTTGTCGTTGCGGCCGGTGCCGGTGTCGTCCTTTCGGCCGCGACCCGCGCGCCGGAGGAGGTCGACTTGCGGGTTGACAGATAGTGTGCGTCAGCGAACGCGCCGTCACGTTCACCGGCGCCCGAGGCATGAGGGAGCAGTCATGAGCGACCAGTCATGAGCGACCAGGACCCGTACGGCCAGCAGCCGCCCAGCTACGGCGGATCCGAACCGCCGCAGGGCGGCGGCTACCAGCAGTACCCGAGCGGGCAGAACAATCCGTCGTCCGACACCAAGGGCTTCTTCGGCGCGCTGTTCGACTTCTCCTTCACGAGCTTCGTCACGCCGAAGATCGTGAAAGTCGTCTACGTGCTGGCGACTGTGGGGCTGGCACTGCTCTACCTCATCTTTGTCATCACTGGCTTCGCCGGGGACCAGCCGCTGGTCGGGGTGCTGGTGCTCCTGCTCGGCTGGATCCCGTTCCTGATCTATCTCGCGCTGGTCCGGATGACGCTGGAGTTCTACTTCGCCCTCGTCCGCATGAGCGAGGACATCCACCAGCGCCTGCCGCGCTGACCGAGACCGGCCGTCTACCCTGGCCAGATGCCTTCCGCGCCTGCCGGCCCTCTGGAGCTCGTGGCGCACCTGGTCGCCGAGCTGGACCGCAACGTCCGGGATCTGGCGCAGTTCCGCCGCGACCTGCACGCGCACCCCGAGCTCGCGTGGCAGGAGGGGCGCACCACTGACGCGATCGCGGCACGGCTCGAAGCCGCCGACCTGACCGTCAAGCGGCTGGACACCAGCGGCCTGGTCGCCGAGGTCGGGCCGGAACAGGGGCCCGTGGTCGCGTTGCGCGCCGACCTCGACGCGCTGGCCGTTCCCGACACCACGAGCGACCCGTGGCGGTCGTCGGTGCCCGATGTCGCGCACGCCTGCGGCCACGACGTGCATGCCGCCGCCCTGGCCGGAGCGGGGGTGGCGCTCGCCGCGGTGCACGCGCGCAGCCCGTTGCCGGCTCGGGTGCGGCTGCTGTTCCAGCCGGCCGAGGAGGTGATGCCTGGCGGCGCCAAGGTGCTCATCGCCGCCGGCGCCCTCGACGACGTGGAGCGCATCTACGCCCTGCACTGCGACCCAACCCTCGACGTGGGGCAGGTGGGTCTGCGGGTCGGCCCCCTGACCGGCGCCTCCGACGCGATCAGGATCAGTCTGGCCGGCCGCGGCGGTCACACGTCCCGCCCGCACCTCACCGAGGACCTGACGTACGCCCTCGGGGTGCTGATCACGCAGCTGCCGTCCGCGCTGTCGCGCCGGCTCGACCCCCGCGCCGGGGCGAGCCTGGTGTGGGGAGCGGTGCGGGCGGGGGACGCGCTCAACGTGATCCCCGCCCGCGGGCGCCTCGGGGGGACGCTGCGGATGCTCGACGCCAGCGCCTGGCACGAGGCCGAGCATCTGGTCCGCCGGCTGGTCCGCGACCTGGCCGCACCGTACGGCGTCACCGCCGACGTCGACTACGTCCGCGGGGTGCCGCCGGTGGTCAACGACAAGCAGGCCACCGGCGAGCTCAGCGCGGCCGTCACCGCGACCCTGGGACCGACCGCTCTCGTGCCCACCAGCCAGAGCCTCGGCGGTGAGGACTTCGCCTGGTACGTCGAGCACGTGCCGGGCGCGATGGGTCGCCTGGGCACTCGGACGCCCGGCGGGCCGACCTTCGACCTGCACCAGGGCGACCTGCGAGTCGACGAGCGGGCCACCGTCGTGGCCGCCAAGGTTCTGTCCGCCGCCGCGGTGTCGATGCCGATCACGTAACGATCTCTCGCACAACCCGGCGGCCCGCTCACACCCTGCAGGTGCTGCCTCCTAGGATGCTTGGCGACCTGCCTCCCGCCCGGGGGGTGCGGGAATTCAGGAGGAACAGTGCGTCTCAGGGCACGCTTCGTCGTCGGCCTCAGCGCCGCCGCTCTCGTACTTGCCGGCTGTGCCGGCGGTGACACCGGCGGCGACTCCGCCAGCTCGGGGAGCGGGTCTGGCGACGAGTCCGCGGGTGGCAGCGCGAGCGCCGACGTGTGCGCCACCGCTGACGGCGACGGCCCCAAGATCGGTCTAGCCTACGACGTGGGCGGGCGCGGCGACCAGTCGTTCAACGACTCTGCATACGCGGGGCTCAAGCAGGTCGTCACCGACCTCGACGGCACCTGTACCGAGGCCGAGGCGCAGAACGGCGAGGACGAGGCGGCCCGCGAGGAGCGGCTGCGCCAGCTCGCCGAGGCCGGCCACGAGGCCATCGTCGCCGTCGGCTTCATCTACGGCGCGTCGGTCTACACCGTGGCGCCGGACTACCCGGACGTGAACTTCGGCATTATCGACGGCGCGCCGCCCGAGGGCGTCGACCTGCTGCCGAACGTGGCCAACATCGGTTTCGCCGCCAACCAGGGCTCCTTCCTGGTTGGTGCTGCCGCAGCCCTGACCACCGAGACCGACACCGTTGGTTTCGTGGGCGGCCTGGACATCCCGCTGATCCAGGACTTCGAGCTCGGCTACGAGGCCGGCGTCAAGGAGATCAACCCCGACATCGAGATCCAGAGCCAGTACCTCTCCGAGGACGACGCCGCCGCCGGCTTCGAGAACCCGACCGCGGGGAAGACCGCCGCCACCGGCATGTACGACAAGGATGCCGACGTCGTGTTCCACGCCGCCGGCAAGTCCGGCCTCGGTGTTTTCGACGCCGCGGTCGCGGCGGGCGAGGGCAACTGGGCTATCGGCGTCGACTCCGACCAGTACCTGACCGCCAGCTCCGAGCAGCAGCCGCGGATCCTCACCTCAATGCTCAAGCGGGTCGACGTCGGCGTGGTCGAGTACGTCACCGGAGTCGTCGAGGCCGCCGACGGTGGGGAGGCGCCGAACGGGTTCGTCACCTACGACCTGGCCAGCGACGGTGTGGGCTACGCGACCTCCGGCGACTTCCTCTCCCAAGACGTCATCGACCAGCTCGAGGAGCTCAAGCAGCAGATCGTCGACGGCGACATCAAGGTGCCGTCCGCGTTCGAGTGACTCCGAGCACGAACAGGTTGACCAGCGCGGAGGACCGATGAGCACGACGACGACAGCGACGGCTGCCGTCCGTCTGGCCGGCATCGCCAAGCGCTTCCCCGGGGTCGTCGCCAACCACGACGTTGACGTGACCATCGCGCCCGGCACGGTGCACGCGCTCGTCGGCGAGAACGGCGCCGGCAAATCGACCTTGATGAAGATCCTGTACGGCGTGCAGAAGCCTGATGACGGCACGATCACGGTCGACGGCGAGACGGTGACCCTCTCCTCACCTGCCGACGCCATCGCACGCGGCATCGGGATGGTCTTCCAGCACTTCCAGCTCGCCGACAACCTCACGGTCCTCGAGAACGTCGTGCTCGGCGCCGAAGGGCGCCACGGCATCAAGCAGGCGGCGCGCGCCGAGATTGAACGCCTCTCCTCGGCGTACGGCTTCGGGCTCGACCCCGACGAGTTGATCGAGTCCCTGGGGGTCGGCCAGCGCCAGCGCGTCGAGATCCTCAAGGTCCTCTACCGCGGCGCTCGCATCATCATCCTGGACGAGCCCACCGCAGTGCTCGTGCCGCAAGAGGTGGATGCGCTGTTCGACAACCTCCGCGAGCTCAAGCGCGAAGGCCACACCCTGGTCTTCATCTCGCACAAGCTGGACGAGGTGCTCGCGGTCGCCGACGAGATCACCGTGCTGCGCCGGGGCACCACCGTCGCCACGGTCGACCCGTCGTCGGTCACCGCGCACGACCTCGCCGAGTTGATGGTCGGCGCCGAGCTGCCGAGTGCCAGCACCGCTGAGTCCACGGTGACCGACGAGGTGGTGCTCGACGTGGCCGGGCTGCGGGTGGACGACGGCACCGGTCGCGAGCTGCTGCACGAGGTGTCGTTGCGCATCCACGCCGGCGAGGTGCTCGGCATCGCCGGGGTGGAGGGCAACGGGCAGACCGAGCTCGTCGAGGCGGTGATCGGCATGCGGCCCGCCGCCGCCGGGTCGGTGGCACTGGGCGGTGACGACGTCACATCTTGGGACACCCGTCGCCGCCGGGCCGCCGGCATCGGCTACATCCCCGAGGACCGGCACCGGCACGGGCTGCTGCTGGGCGCGCCGTTGTGGGAGAACCGGATCCTCGGCCCCCAGACCCGGCCGCCGGGCACCCGGGGTGTCTGGATCGACCGCTCGGGTGCCACCGGCGACTCGCAGCGCATCGTGGACGCCTACGACGTGCGCACCCCGGGGGTGGACACCGTCGCCGGGGTGCTGTCGGGGGGCAACCAGCAGAAGTTCATCGTCGGCCGGGAGATGAGCGGCGACCCGGTGCTGCTGGTGGCGGCGCACCCGACCAGGGGTGTCGACGTCGGAGCACAGGCCGCCATCTGGGACCACATCCGGGCCGCCCGCCGGCAGGGTCTCGCGGTGCTGCTCGTCTCGGCCGACCTGGACGAGCTGATCGGCCTGTCGGACACGATCCGGGTGATCCTGCGGGGCCGGCTCACCGCCGAGTTCGACCCGCAGACGGTGACCCCGCAGCAGCTCGGTGCGGCCATGACCGGCGCCGACCACCAGCAGTCCCAGCCATGAGCCCCCAGCCATGAGCCCCGTACGCCGGCTAGCGCTCGGCCTCGTCTCGCCGCTCGTCGCAGTGCTGGCCGCCGCGCTGGTGACCAGCATCGTGCTGCTCACGGTCGGCGAGTCGGTGGGCGAGTTCTGGGCGGTCGTGTTCTCGGTGCCCAGCTCGCGGCTGACCGTGACGATCGTCAACAACGCGAGCGTGCTCTATCTGTCCGGGTTGGCCGCCGCCATCGGCTTCCGGATGAACCTGTTCAACATCGGTGTCGAGGGTCAGTACCGCGTCGCCACCTTCGCCGGGGCCTACGTCGCCGGGCTGGCACTGCTGCCCGGAGTGCTGAACACCCTCGTCTCGATAGGTGTGGCGATGGCAGCCGGCGCCGCCTGGGCCGGCATCGCCGCCGTCCTGCGGGTCACCCGCGGGGTCAGCGAGGTCATCTCGACGATCATGCTGAACGCGATCGCCGGGGGACTGGTTGCCTACCTGCTGCGTGAGCTGGGTGAGCAGCAGGGCCAGATCCGGCGGACCACGACGATCCCCGAGAGCGCCTGGGTGCCGGGGATCCCGCTCATCCCCGGCGAGCCCAGCCTGGTCTACGGGCTGGTGCTGCTGGCGCTGCTCGCCGGCGTCGGCTACGCGGTCGTGCTCAACCGCACCCGCTTCGGCTTCGACCTGCGTGCCACCGGCGCCTCCGAGACCGCTGCTGTTGCCAGTGGGGTGAACGTCAAGCGCATGACGGTCGCCGCGCTGCTGCTGTCCGGTGCGGTCGCCGGCCTGATCGGCATGCCCGACCTGTTGGGCGACTCCCATGCGTACGGCTCGACCATCCAGGTCGGCCTCGGTTTCACGGGCATCGCCGTTGCCCTGGTCGGGCGAAACCATCCGGCCGGGGTCGCGCTCGGCGCGCTGATCTTCGCGTTCCTGTCGGTGCAGTCCAACGCGCTGGGCATCACCGCCGGCATCTCACCCGAGATCGTCGCGGTGACCCAGGGCGTCGTCGTGCTGTCGGTCGTCATCGCCTACGAGGTCGTGCGCCGCTACCAGTTGCGGCTCGAGCAGGCCGAGGTCGCCCGCGCGCTGGAGCACGACCGGTCAACCACCGCCGAGGTGGACCAATGAGCACGGCGGGTCCTGCCGTCGCTCGCACCGGCGTCGGCACCGGCGGCGGCACCAGCCGCCGGTCGTTGCTGTGGGTGTGGCTGCTGCTCGGCCTGCTCGCGCTGGCGACGGCGCGGGTGCTGTCCGGCGCCGACGACATCGACTCGCCGGGCACGCTGCGGGCGGCGCTGACGCTGGCGATCCCGATCGCGCTGGCCGGCCTCGGTGGGCTGTGGTCCGAGCGCGCCGGCGTCGTCAACATCGGGCTCGAGGGCATGATGATCCTCGGCACCCTCGGCGCCGGCTACTACACCTTCCACCTCGGGGTGTGGGCCGGGCTGCTCG
>JBBSMN010000137.1:0-8244 GCA_038233135.1 Propionibacteriales bacterium | reverse complement strand
GGCGGGTGAGCGCAAACGCACCACGCTGGCCCAGTCCCGTGGTGCATTTGCGCGCAGTCGCGGCACCTGACCGGGTCCGGGCCGCCCCGGCAAGCGCGGTGGGGCGGGTGGGGCTCGAACCCACGACCCAGGGATTATGAGTCCCTTGCTCTGACCGGCTGAGCTACCGCCCCGCGGGCGCCTCACCCTAGCGATCTGCCGCGGGACCGCCCCCGCCGCACTAATCTGCCTCCTATGGTCGAAGAAGCTTCCCCTCCCCCGCTCGAGCCCGTCAACGAGGACTGGGGGCGCGCACTGGCGGTCGTTGCCCACCCCGACGACATGGAGTTCGGCGCGGCCGCCGCCGTGGCCCGCTGGACCGGTCAGGGCAAGCAGATCGTCTACTGCATGGTCACGAGCGGCGAGGCGGGCATAGACGCGATGCCGCCGGACGAGTGCCGCCTCGTACGCGAGTCCGAGCAGATCGAGTCCGCCCGCCTTGTGGGCGCCGAGGCCGTGGAGTTCCTGGGCCTCCCCGACGGCGTCCTGGAGTACGGCGTCGACCTTCGTCGCGCCATCACGGCCGCGGTGCGCGCACACCGACCGGAGGTGGTGCTCACCAACAACTTCCGCGCCACCTGGGGCGGGCGCAACCTCAACCAGGCCGACCACATCGCGGTGGGGCGGGCGACGCTAGACGCGGTGCGTGACGCGGGCAACCGCTGGGTCTTCACCGAGCAGCTCGTCGACGGGGTCGAGCCGTGGGGCGGCGTACGCGAGGTCTGGACAGCCGGCAGCCCCGAGGCCGCCCACGGCGTGGACACCACAGGGACGTTCGCGGCCGGGGTCGCGTCGTTGGCCGCGCACAGCGCGTACATCGACGGGCTCGGCTGGACCGACTTCGACCCCGAGGAGTTCCTGCAGAGCGTCGCCCGGCCGGCCGGCAGCAGGCTCGGCACGACGTACGGCGCGGCGTTCGAGGTGTTCCCGATGGGCTGGGGCAGCTGAACGCCGGGCGGCCGGTCGAGTGCGGCGTTGCGGGTCACCACCAGCCGATCCGGTGAACGCAGACACCGCACTGGACGGGCAACCTGGGGCAGTGCCCACCAGAACGATGATGCTGGCTCCCGCGACTGGACTCGAACCAGTAACCTGCCGGTTAACAGCCGGCTGCTCTGCCAATTGAGCTACGCGGGATCGCCGGGCAGCGCCCGGGACCGCGCCACCCTAGCAACTCAGAGGCCGAGCTCCGCCTGCGCGTCGGCGAGCCCCTGGTCGATCGCCGCGCGCACCTTCGGGTCGTCGGACTCCAACCCGCGGGACAGCCAGAACGACCACTCCACCGCCCCACCGGACGGTGCCCGCCGCCCGATCACCTTGACGCCGCGGCTGCCCTCGACCGGTACGTTGCGGCTGAGCAGCACGCTGGCCGTCACCCGATCGCGCACCAGGTCGAGCAGCCGCCGGGGCTGCACCAGCTCCAGCACGTGGGTCGGCTCGGGCTCGCCGAGCTGCGCCACCTCGACCACATGCAACCGCCCGGTCTCGTCGTCGAAGCTGGCCCGGTCGACCCGCTCCCAGCGCACCCGGTGCCATGAGTCGTCGGCGGCCACGTGCAGCGCCCGGTCGGTGCCGACGTGCCAGCCGCCGTCGACGTCGGCGGCGCTGGCGAGCACCCGCTCGTCGGCATCCAGCGCCAGACGGCGACGCACCTCATCGGGCACGGCCGGAGTCCTGCGCATGCCTCGCACCCCTCCATTGTGCCCGTCAGGACACGTCCAGGCCGGCTCACGTACGCAGCCACTCCTCCAGCCCGTCGACCTGCACCAGTCGGCGCAGCATCTCGCGGGCGTCGCGCTCCATCTGGCGTGCCATCTCGCGGCTGATCCCCCGCTCGTCGGCGAGCGAGCGCAGCGTCTGCGGCACCCCGTCATCCCAGCCGACCCGCCTGCACAACAGCGTGCGGTAGGCCGCGGGCAGCCGCTGCAGCGCTCGGGCGAGCAGCACCCGCAGCTGCTGCTGCTCGACGCCTGCGACGGTCTCCTCTGCCCCGCTGCCCCCGATCGGCTCCTCGTAGGCGGCCCCCTCGCCCACCAGGTGCAGAGCCTTGGCCGGCTCGGCGCAGCGCAGCAGCACCGCCACCTGCGACTCGGCGACACCGATGGCGACAGCCACCTCGCGTACGGACGGCTCGCGGCCCAGCTGCTCGCGGAGCTCGCCGCGCGCACGCAGGCACGAGGACACCTGGTCGCTGACGTGCTTGGGGACGCGCACCGACCGGGCCTGCTCGGCGAGGGCACGACTGATCGCCTGCCGGATCCACCAGGTGGCATACGTCGAGAACGTGTTGCCGCGGCCGGGGTCGAACTTCTCGACCGCCCGGATCAGCCCGATGACGCCTTCTTGCACCAGGTCGGCGAGGCCCACCAGGTCGTTGCCGCGGAACCGGCGAGCGATCGTCACGACCAGCCGCAGGTTGGACGTGATGAGCAGCTGCTTGGCGGCCTCCCCGTCAGCCACAGCCGCGGTCAGCGCCGCCGCCTCGGCCGCGCAGAGATCGTCGCCGGACTCGAGCCGCCGCCGCGCCGCCTCCCCGTCCTGATAGCGCCGCGAGGCATCGGCCACCTGATCGCGGCTCAACAGCGGGATCCGGCCGATGCCGGCCAGCTGGTCAGCACGGATGTCTGGGTCCATCGGGGGCTCCCGTCGCTCGGTGGGCACGAGTGTGCCGACCGGAGCCCGCGGCGGGAACGGCCCGAAGCGCGACCTGTGGGCAGCGCGCAGAGCGCGCACAGGCCCCGTCAGACCTGTGGACGGCCGGGTCAGTCGATCGAGCCGATGGCGCGCTCGCGCAGCTGTCGACGGTGCTGCTCGAGGACGACGAGCTCGCCGAACATGCGGTTGTAGTCACCCGACTGCTCGACCGGGTTGGTGCGCTGCAACCGGGACTTGACCGCCTCGATGCGCCGCGCCGCGGTCAGCTCGGCCACCCGGGCCAGCAGCGCGGCCACCAGCCGAGCGTCGGCTGCGCCCGACGTACGTAGCGGCTCGACCGCCAGCCGCGACAGCACCGAGGCGGCCTGCTCGCCGGCCCCCTCGCGTACGCCGTCGAGCCACGCGCCGTCGGCCTTCGCGGGCAGCGGGTTCGCCGCCACCGCCGACCACACCGCGCGCAACAGCGGGTGGTGGAAGTCGTCACCGTCGAGCCCCGGCGGGTCGGGGACCAGCCCGGGATGCTGGACGACCGCCTTGAGCGCCTCCCGTTCGTCGGCGAACCGCGGGTCCCCCACCGGCGGGGTGTCCGGTGCGGACTCCGGTGCCGGCTCACCGGCACCCCCCCGGGCCGTGGCCGCGTCGGGGCGGTGCGCCGGCTGGGGCCGCCGCCCCGCCTGCCGCGCGGCCTGCCGCACCGCCCCGCGTACGTCGTCGGGGTCGACACCGACCATCCCGGCGAGCTCCCGGGCGAACGCGTCGACCTTGGAGCGGTCCCGCACGCTGGCGACCAGCGCCGCCGCGGCCCGCACCGCGTCGATGCGACCGTCGGCCCGCTCGAGGTCGTAGCGGTCGACGACGTTGCGCAGCACGAAGCGGTACAGCGGCACCCGGCTGGCCACCAGCTCGCGCACCGACGCGTCGCCGTGCTGCAGCCACAGGTCGCACGGGTCGAGCCCGCCCGGCTCGACCGCCACATAGGTCTGCGCGACGAACTGCTGGTCGCCCTCGAAGGCCTTCAGCGCCGCCCGCTGCCCCGCCTCGTCGCCGTCGAAGGTGAAGATGACCTCGCCGCGGAACTCGTCGTGGTCGAGCAGCAGCCGCCGCAGCACCCGCACGTGGTCGGCCCCGAACGCCGTGCCGCAGGTGGCGACCGCGGTCGGCACCCCGGCGAGGTGGCAGGCCATCACGTCGGTGTAGCCCTCGACCACCACAGCCTGACCCGCCCGGGCGATCTCGCGCCGGGCAAGGTCAACGCCGTAGAGCAGGTGGCTCTTCTTGTACAACGGCGACTCGGCGGTGTTGAGGTACTTCGCCTCAATCCGGTCGTCGTCGTAGAGCCGCCGGGCGCCGAAGCCGACGACCTCGCCGGACAGCTCCCGGATCGGCCACAGCAACCGGCCCCGGACCCGGTCGTAGAGGCCACGGCTGCTGCGCCCGACCAGGCCGGCGGTCACCAGGTCGTCGTCCCGGACGTCGCGACCGCGCAAGTGCCGCAGCAGCGCCTCCCCCGATCGGGGGGCGTAGCCAACACCGAACGTGGCGGCGGCGGCGCGGTCGAACCCGCGGTCGGCGAGGAACTGCCGGCCGGGCACCGCCTCGGCGCTCTCGGCCAGCTGGGCGGCGTAGAACTGCTGCGCCAGCCGGTTCGCCTCGACCAGCCGCTGGCGCTGGCCGTGGTCGCCCACGCTGCGCGGGCCGCCCTCGGTGTAGCGCAGCTCGACCCCGAACTGCGAGGCGAGCTTCTCGGCCGCCTCGACGAAGCTCAGGCCCTCGATCTGCTGCAGGAACGTGAAGACGTCCCCGCCCTGCCCGCACCCGAAGCAGTGGAAGTACTGCCGTGCCGGGGTGACCGTGAACGACGGAGTCTTCTCGTCGTGGAAGGGGCACAGCCCCTTCTGCGAGCCGCCGCCGGCGCCCCGCAACGTGACGTACGCCGACACCACGTCGTCGATCTGGGCGCGCTCGCGGACCTCGGCGATGTCCTCGTCCCTGATGCGGCCGGCCACGGGCGGAGTCTAGGTCGTGCGGAGGTTGTCGCGGGGTGCCGATGCCGGGCGGCTCAACCAGTGGCCAGCCGCTGGTGCCACACCGCTGCCGACGCGTCGGTGAGGCTCGCAACCTGGTCGACGACGACACGCAACCGGTCGGTGTCGTCGCCGGCCGCGCGCCAGTCCGCGGCGAACGGCGGCTCGAGGGCGTCCGGTGCACCGGCGCGCAGCCCGGCGACGAGCTCGGCCAGCAGCTCCCGCTGCCGGTCCAGCAGCGGGACCCGACCGTCGGCGCGCATGACGTAGTGCGCGGCGACCCCCTTCAGCACGGCGATCTCCTCCCGGGTGCCGAGCGGCACGACCAGGTCGGCATGGTGCCGGGTCAGCGGCCCGTCCCCGTACGCCTCGTGGGTGGCCTCCTGCGCCGCCTGCCCGAAGCGGCCGATGAGCCCTGACGTGAGCCGTTTGAGCCCGGCCAGCGAGGCCCGGCTACCGTCGAACCCGGCCCCGGGCCACAGCGGCAGCCACCGCATCCGCTGCAGCGCGGCCGCGAGCCGGTCGTCGTGGTGGTCGGGGAGGTACCAGTCGCGCACCGTCGCGAAGACCGCCCGGCGCTCGTCGCCGTCGTCGAGGCACCCCAGGTCGATCGACCCGGCCACGACGCCGTCCTCGACGTCGTGGACGCTGTAGGCGATGTCGTCGGCGAGGTCCATGACCTGCGCCTCGATGCACGGCCGATCACCGTCGACCCCGGCCCGCACCCAGCCGAACACGGCGCGGTCGTCGCGGTAGACCCCGAACTTGCGCCGCGGCTGCTCGTCGGGGCCGACGTCGGCGCGACCCCACGGATACTTCACGCAGGCGTCCAGCGTCGCCCTCGTCAGGTTGAGCCCGACGCTGCGGCCGGCGGCGTCCACAGTCTTGGCCTCGAGCCGGGTGAGGATGCGCAGCGTCTGGGCATTGCCCTCGAAGCCGCCGGCGTCGCGGGCCAGCTCGTCGAGCACGCGCTCGCCGTTGTGCCCGTACGGCGGGTGACCCAGGTCGTGCGCGAGCGCTGCGGTCTCGACCAGGTCAGGGTTGCAGCCCACCGCCTTGCCCACCTCACGCGCGACCTGGCCGACCTCCAGAGAGTGGGTGAGCCGGTTGCGTACGAAGTCGTCCGTGCCGGGCCCCACCACCTGGGTCTTGGCCGCGAGCCGCCGCAACGAGGCGGCGTGCAGCACCCGGGCCCGGTCCCGCTCGAACGGCGACCGGCCGCTGCGCTTGGGCGCCGGCTCGTCGACGAAGCGGCGCACCGCGTCCTCGGCGTAGCCGGGGAGCTCGGGCGCGGTGTCCATCGCGGGCAGGCTAACCGCTGCGCTCCCGAGCCACGCCGCCCGCCACGTACGGCCGCGCCCGCGCGCCAGATGAGAAGCCCGGCCGACGTGTCAGCCGTCGTCGGTCCAAAGGATCCGCACCTCGGCGTCACCCGGGCACGCCCCGGAGATGTCACTGACGACCCAGCGCCCGGTGATGCTCGGTCCGGTCCAGTTGGCGCCGAAGGAGTTCGGGGCCTGGTCCAGGGAGACGATCTCGAACGGCAGCTTGGAGTAGCGGCGCTCCATCTGTTGCTTGGCCAGGTTGTACCTCAGGTCGGTCACGCCGGTGACCCGCACCCCGTTCTCGCCGAGGACCTCCACCTCGTAGACGACCGTGCTGTCCGGGTAGGAAAGGTTGCTGAGCTCCGGCGGGATCCGGGTCTCGTTGACATCATCGGAGCACTTGACGTCCTGCGACGGGTCCGCTGTCGTCTCCTCGTCCGGTGTCGGCTCGGACGACGACTCCGACGACGACTCCGAAGGCTCCGACGACTCCGAGGGCGCCGAGGTCGACCCGCTGCCGGTGGTGCTCGACTCGCCAGAACGAGCAGCCGAGGCGTCGTCGCCGGTGCAGCCGGCCAGGACCAGGCACAGCGCCAGCCCCGACGCGACGGCGGCGACGGGGCGGGAGGCGATCATGGTCGCCACCTTACGAGCGCACCGGCGCCCGCCGTCAGCCGCCGGATGTGGCCAGCTCGGCGCCGGCGTCCACCCGGTCCGCGTGCTCGCTGGCCAGCCAGCCGTCGGGGAGTGCCACCCGCCTCGGACTGCCCTGCCGGCCACGTGGCGTGCCGAGCTCAGCACGCGGATAGGGCTCGGTCGGGTCGAGGCCCGCGAGCAGGTCGTCCAGGGCTCGCAGGCTCGACACCAGGCCCAGCTGGCGGCGTACGGAGCTGCCGGCGGCGAAGCCCTTGAGGTACCACGCCACGTGCTTGCGGAACTCGGTGCAGCCGCGCTCCTCCCCCAGCTGCATGCTGAGCAGCTCGGCGTGGCGCCGCATCACCGCCGTCACCTCGCCCAGACTCGGCAGACCGACCACCTGCTGACCCGAGAAGGCCGCCGCCAGGTCGCGGAACAGCCACGGCCGGCCGAGGCAGCCACGGCCCACGACGACGCCGGCGCAGCCGGTCTGCTCGACCATCGAGGCGGCGTCAGCGGCCTCCCAGATGTCGCCGTTGCCGAGCACCGGGATCGCCAGCCGTGCGACGAGGTCGCCGATCGCCTCCCAGTCCGCGGCGCCGGAGTAGTACTGCCGAGCGGTGCGGCCGTGCAGCGCGATCGCGGCGCAGCCGGAGTCCTCGGCGATCCGGCCGGCGTCGAGATAGGTCAGGTGCTCGTCGTCGATGCCGGTACGCGTCTTTATCGTGACCGGCACGGCGTACGGTGCGGCGGCCCGGACGGCGTGGGCGAGGATGTCGGCCAGCAGGTTGCGCTTCCACGGCAGCGCGGCACCGCCGCCCTTGCGGGTCACTTTGGGCACCGGGCAGCCGAAGTTGAGGTCGACGTGGTCGACCCCGTGCTCGCCGCACAGGATCTCGACCGCCTTGCCGACGTAGACCGGGTCCACGCCGTACAGCTGCACCGAGCGCACCCGCTCGGTGGGGTCGAAGTGCAGCATCTGCAGGCTGGTGCGGTCACCCTCGACGATCCCCCGCGAGGTGATCATCTCGCACACGTACAGACCCGCACCCTGCTCGCTGCACAGCCGGCGGAAGGCCGCGTTCGTCACACCCGCCATCGGGGCCAGCACCACCGGGGGGGTGACGGTGAGGGGCCCGAGCCGCAGTCTCGACGGCAGCACGGTCATGCCACCAGTGTGACAACCAGGCGGTGGACCGGTCTCAGCAGCCGACCAGCCGGGTCGCCAGCCACCCCTCGAGCTGGTCGAAACCGACCCGCTGCTGGGACATCGAGTCACGCTCGCGCACGGTCGCCGCCTGGTCGTCGAGGCTGTCGAAGTCGACCGTCACGCAGTACGGCGTGCCGACCTCGTCCTGCCGCCGGTAGCGCCGCCCGATCGCGCCGGCGTCGTCGAAGTCGACGTTCCAGCTGCGGCGCAGCCGGGACGCCAGGTCGCGGGCGATCGGCGACAGGTCGGCGTTGCGCGACAGCGGCAGCACCGCCACCTTGACCGGGGACAGCCGCGGGTCGAGCCTGAGCACGGTGCGCTTGTCCACGCCGCCCTTGGCGTTGGGCGCCTCGTC
>JBBSMN010000136.1:0-8371 GCA_038233135.1 Propionibacteriales bacterium | reverse complement strand
GGCGCCGGCATGGTGCCGTTCGTCCCCTACTTCCTCGGTCGGGAGACCAGCCCGTTCAAGCGGGCGGTCAGCGTGCAGAAGTGCCTGCGCACGCTCGATATCGAGGAGGTCGGCAAGACGTCGCGGCACGGCACCTTCTTCCAGATGTGCGGCAACTTCTCCTTCGGTGACTACTTCAAGACAGCGGCGATCGACTTCGCCTGGTCGCTGCTGACGGGGCCCACCGAAACCGGTGGCCTCGGGCTCGACCCCGACCGGTTGTGGGCGACCGTCTACCGCACCGACGACGAGGCGTACGGGCTGTGGCGCGACCAGGTGGGCCTGCCCGCCGACCGCATCCAGCGCCGGGGGATGGCCGACAACTACTGGTCGATGGGCATCCCCGGCCCGTGTGGGCCGGACAGCGAGATCTTCTACGACCGCGGACCCGCCTACGGTCCCGACGGCGGTCCGGTGGTCGACGAGGACCGCTTTATCGAGATCTGGAACCTCGTGTTCATGCAGAACGAGCGCGGACCCGGTGCCGCCAAGGACGACTACGAGATCCTCGGTGAGCTGCCCGCCAAGAACATCGACACGGGCATGGGACTCGAGCGGGTCGCGAGCCTGTTGCAGGGCAAGGACAACCTGTACGAGATCGACGAGGTCAGGCCGGTCATCGAGACGGCCGAGGAGGTGTCCGGGCGACGCTACGGCGCGAACCACGACGACGACGTGCGCTTTCGGGTGGTGGCCGACCACGTCCGCAGCGCGCTGATGCTGATCGGCGACGGCGTCACCCCGGCCAACGACTCGCGTGGCTACGTGCTGCGCCGACTGCTGCGCCGGGCGGTGCGCTCCATGCGTCTGCTCGGTGTCGACGAGCCGGTGCTGCCGCACCTGCTGCCGGCGAGCGAGCAGATGATGGCGCGCTCCTACCCCGAGCTGCAGACCGGGTGGAGCCGCATCAGCCAGGTCGCCTACGCCGAGGAGGAGGCGTTTCGCCAGACGCTGCGGGCCGGTACCCAGCTGTTCGACCTCGCGATCACCCGCACCCGCGAGCAGGGCAGCGACCGGCTCAGCGGTGACTCCGTGTTCGCACTGCACGACACGTACGGGTTCCCGATCGACCTGACCCTGGAGATGGCCGCCGAGCAGGGCCTCACCGTCGACGAGGAGGGCTTTCGCCGGCTGATGGGCCAGCAGCGGGACCGCGCCAAGGCCGATGCCCGCGCACGGCGCACCGGGCACGTCGACGCCAGCGCCTTCCGGGACGTCAGCGACCGGCTCGGCCGGGCCGTGCGCTTCACCGGCTACGACGAGGTCGCCAGCGAGGCCTCCGTGATCGGGTTGGTGAGTGGCGACGGTCCTGTTCAGGCGGCCGGCGAGGGCGTCGAGCTCGACGTCGTGCTCGACCGCACCCCGTTCTATGCCGAGGGCGGCGGCCAGCTGGCAGACCAGGGAACGATCGAGCTCGCCGACGGCACCCGGCTCGAGGTGCTGGACGTGCAGGCGCCGCTGACCGGGGTCATCGCGCACCGCGTGCGCGTGGTGTCGGGCGAGGTGGTGCCGGGTGCGACCGCGCAGGCGCTGGTCGACGTCGAGCGGCGCAAGTCGATCTCACGCGCCCACACCGCGACCCACATGGTGCACAAAGCCTTCCGGGAGGCGCTCGGCGACACCGCCACCCAGGCGGGCAGCGAGAACGCCCCCGGGCGCTTCCGTTTCGACTTCGCCGCCACCGCCGCCGTGCCACCGTCCGTGCTCGCCGACGTCGAGGCGCGAGTCAACACGCTCGTCCTGGACGATCTGTCGGTGCATGCCGAGACGATGACGCAGCAGCAGGCCCGCGAGGCCGGCGCGATGGCGCTGTTCGGTGAGAAGTACGGAGAGCAGGTGCGGGTGATCTCCGTCGGCGACTGGGCGCGGGAGCTGTGCGGAGGCACGCACGCCGGGCGCTCGGGACAGCTCGGCGTGGTCAAGCTGCTGGGGGAGAGCTCGATCGGCTCCGGCGTGCGCAGGGTCGAGGCTCTCGTCGGTGCCGACGCATACCGGTTCCTGGCACGCGAGCACGTCCTGGTCGCTGGCTTGGTCGAGACGCTCAAGGTGCAGCGTGACGACCTCCCCACCCGCGTCCACGACCTGGTCGAGCGGCTGCGCACCGCCGAGCGCGAGATCGAGTCCGTACGTGTCCAGCAGCTGCTCTCCTCGGCCGGCGACCTGGCCGCGGCGGCGCGCGACGTGGGTGGGGTCGCCTACGTCGGTGCGAGCGTGCCGGACGGTGTCAGCACCGCTCAGGTCCGCACCCTGGCCCTCGACGTACGCGGACGCCTCGACCCGGGCCGGCCGGGTGTCGTCACGGTCGTGGGCAGCACGGCCGGGAAGCCTGCGGTGGTGGTCGGCGTCAACGACGCCGCCCGCGACCGAGGGCTGTCGGCCAACGCGCTGGTGAAGGTAGCCGCGGGTTTCCTCGGCGGCAGTGGCGGCGGCCGCGACGATGTCGCGCAGGGCGGCGGGTCGGTGCACTCCGACGGCGCCCTCCTCGCCGGCGCGGTCACCGACGCGCTCACCGGCGTCGAGACGGCCGTCTCCGCCGGCGGTGCGTCCCCCTGAGCCAGCGGATGCGTCCCGGTGCGCGACTCGGGGTCGACGTCGGGCAGGTGCGCATCGGTGTCGCCGTCTGTGACCCGTCCGGCCTGCTCGCGACGCCGGTCGAGACCGTGCCGGCCGTCGACCACGAGGCCGGCGGCGGGATCGCCCGGCTGGCAGCGCTGGCCGCCGAGCACACCGTCATCGAGGTCGTGCTCGGACTGCCGCGCTCGCTGTCCGGCGGCGAAGGCCCGGCCGCGGCGCAGGCTCGCGCCTTCGGCCGGCGCCTTGCCGTCGCCGTCGACCCGCTGCCCGTACGCCTGGTGGATGAGCGGCTGAGCACCGTCTCGGCGGAGCGTGCGCTGCGCGAGCCCGGCCGGCGGGGAGCCGTGCACGGCGCGAAACGCCGTAAGGTCGTGGACCAAGCCGCAGCGGTGATCATCCTGCAGACTGCTCTCGACACCGAACGCACACGGGGGGCCGCACCGGGTGAGCTCGTGGCGCCGGAGCCTCCGGCGGCACCGGCCCCCGATCAGACCGGGAGTCCGGGTGAGTGAACGAGGCACGGCCGACGAGGCCGAGATCGTCGACGGCCCCGACATCGTCACCACGACCAGGAAGCGGCCCGTCCGCCAGTCCGGGGTGGCCCGGCACGCCCGCGGCTGCCTGCCGACGTTGCTGGCCCTGGCGGTGGTCGGCGGTGTCGCCGTGGCGGCGGTGCTGTTCTTGTTCCGGGGGGCCGACGGCCTGCGGGACCGGTTGTCTGGCCCCGAGGACTTCGACGGCGAAGGCAAGGGCTCGGTGACCGTCGAGATAGCCGGGGGCGACTCCGCCAGTGACATCGGGGAGACGCTGCAACGGCGGGGCGTGGTCGCCAGCACCGAGGCGTTCACCGACGCGGCGGCGGCCGAGTCGCGGTCGACGCAGATCCAGCCCGGTTTCTATGGCCTGAACAAGCAGATGTCCGGCGAGTCGGCGCTCACCCTGCTGCTGAACCCGGGCGCCAAGATCGAGGAGAGGGTCTCGCTCGCCGAGGGGCTGACAGCCGCAGAGACCCTGAAGCGGCTGGGCCAGCAGACCGACATCTCGGCCAAGGCCTTCCGCGCTGCGGCTCGCAAGCCGGCAAGGCTGGGGCTGCCCAGGTACGCCGGCGGGGGCCTCGAGGGCTACCTGGTCCCCGCGACCTACGCGTTGCCGCCGAAGACCGACGCGGCCGACGTGCTCCAGGCGATGGTGCGGCGGTTCGGCCAGGCGGCGGACACGCTCAAGCTGGAGGCGGGGGCCCGCAAGCTCGGCTACACCCCGGCCGAGGTGGTGACGGTGGCGAGCCTGGTGCAGGCCGAGGCGAAGCGCGACAGTGACTTCCCGAAGGTGGCCGCGGTCATCTACAACCGCCTCGACGACGGCCAGCCGCTGCAGCTGGACTCCACCGTGCAGTACGCAAGCGGCGGCACCGGCGTCTTCACCAGCAGTGCGGAGCGCAGCAACCCGTCCGACTACAACACCTACCGGCAGTCCGGGCTGCCACCGGGGCCGATCGACGCACCGGGTGAGCAGGCACTCAAGGCCGCGCTGAGACCCGCAAACGCCAACTGGACGTACTTCGTCACCACCAACCTGCGGACCGGCAAGACCGCGTTCACCGCCAGCTATCAAGAGCACCTGCGCAACGTCGAGAAGCTGCGCGAGTACTGCACCACCAGTGACGCGTGCTGACGCGCGCTGATCCGTGCTGATTCCGGGGGGCGGCTGGGTGACCTCGATGCCGTCCGGACGGCGCTGCGCCGTCCTGGGGCACCCGATCGCGCACTCGCTCTCCCCGGTGCTGCACCGGGCCGCCTATGCCCGGCTGGGCATCGACTGGACCTTCGAGCGGATCGACGTGCCCGAGGAGGGGCTTGCCGGGTGGATCGAGGGCGCCGGCGGTCCGCTCTGGCGTGGGCTGGCGCTGACCATGCCGTTGAAGCGCGCGGTGCTCCCGCTGCTCGACGACACCGACCACCGCGTCCAGCTTCTCGGCGCGGCGAACACGCTGCTGTGGGACGACGACGGCAGCCGCCGGGGCGCCAACACCGACGTGCCGGGACTGCTGGCCGCGCTCTGCGAGGACGGCCCGTTGCCACGGGGTGGCGACTGCGAGGCGACGGTGCTCGGCGGCGGCGCCACCGCGGCCGCCGCGGTGCTGGCGCTGGCAGAGCTCGGCATCACGTCGCAGACGTTGCGGCTGCGTGACGTCGGCAGAGCCGGGCCGACGCGTGCCGTCGCGGAACGCTGCGGCGTCGACCTACGCGTCGCGACGCTCGACGAGCCTTGGAGCGGGGCCGGTGACGTGCTCGTGTCCACGGTCCCGTCGCAGGTGGCTGCCGCCGCCGTGCCCGGGAGCGCCTGGGCAGGCCCGCAGCGCGACCACCAGCTGATGGTCGCCGACGTCACCTACCACCCCTGGCCGTCCCCGCTGCTCCAGCGCGCGATTGCGGCCGGTGCCCGCACCGTCACCGGCGTCGACCTGCTCGCCCACCAGGCCGTCGGCCAGGTGCGCCTCATGACAGGCAGTGACGTCCCGGCGCAGCTGCTGCGGACGGCGGCGTTGTCGGCACTGGGCCACCGCCCTTCCCGCTGACGGCTGCATTCACGCTCGCCGGACAATGCGTGCAAAAGCGGTCGAGTGTCGGGTCGGGCGGTTAGGCTCCGGTCGATGATGCTTGAGCCGCTGTCGGCCGGCCTGTGCGCCGGAGCGATAGCGGCTGTCGGCGGGTTGTTCGTGCCCCGTGTGATCGCCCGCCTTCCCGAGCCCGGTCCTGCGCCCGAGCCACAGCCCGACCCCTACACCCACCCCGTCCTTGACGCCCAGCTCGCTCCTGGCGGCGACGCCGCGACGACCACCGTCCCCCTCGGGCCGAGTCCGCCCACGACGGCAAAGATCACGTACGCCGAGCTGGCCGCCCGACCGCACCTGCGCCCGTGGTGTGCTGCCGTCGGTGGCGGGTGCGCGGCGGCGCTCGGAGCCAGCCGCGGCTGGACCGCCGACCTGCCGGTCTGGGTGTTCTTGAGCGTGCTCGGCGTTGCCCTGGCCTACATCGACTGGTGCACCCAGCTGCTCCCGGCACGACTCGTCGTCCCGTCGTACGCCGTGGTCGGGTTGCTGCTGGGCACCGCATCGGCCCTGAGCTGGTCCGACGGTGGCCGTGCGGCGCTGCTGCATGCCGGCATCAGCTGGCTGGTCGTGTTTGCCGTCTACTTCGTGCTGTGGTTCGTGCACCCGCGCGGCCTCGGCTACGGCGACGTCCGGCTGTCCGGCGTGCTCGGCATGGCGCTGGGCTGGCTCGGCTCGGAGGCCGTGGTGGTCGGCACGTATGCCGCGTTCCTGCTCGGCGCGGTCGTCGGCGGGGTGCTGGCACTGGCGCGGGTCATCGCCCGCAAGGGGTACCCGTTCGGGCCGTTCATGCTGCTCGGCGCCTTCCTCGGGGTCCTGCACGCCGGCGGTGACCTGTTCTTCTGGCGCTGACGTCCCGGGGGTGCACGCGCCCCCCGAACGGCCGGTCCGCGCGTGACAGACTTGCGCGCATGCTGCGTTGGCTGACCGCCGGGGAGTCGCACGGGCCGGCCCTGGTGGCGGTGCTGGAGGGCGCGCCCGCCGGCATACCCGTGACGACCGAGGCGGTGGCGACCGCGCTCGCCCGCCGGCGACTCGGCCACGGTCGCGGGGCGCGGATGAGCTTTGAGGCCGACGAGCTCGACATCCTCGGCGGGGTCCGGCACGGCGCCACCCTGGGCGGTCCGGTGGCGATGCGCATCGCCAACACCGAGTGGCCCCAGTGGGAGCAGGTCCTGGCTGCCGACCCGGTCGACGCGGAGACCCTCGCCGGCCTGGCCCGCAACGCGCCGCTCACCCGGCCGCGCCCGGGGCACGCCGACCTGGTCGGCATGCAGAAGTACGGCTTCGACGAGGCCCGCAACGTCCTCGAGCGGGCCAGTGCCCGTGAGACAGCCGCCCGGGTGGGGCTGGGCGTGGTGGCCGCCAGCCTGCTCCACGCGGTCTGCGGAGCACGCGTGCTGAGCCACGTCGTGAGCATCGGGACCGTCGAGGTGCCCCCCGGCACGGTCCCGGGCCCCGACGACCTCGCAACCATCGACGCCGACCCGGTGCGCTGCGCGGACGCCGACACCTCGGCGGCGATGCTCGAGGAGATCGAAGCCGCCCGCAAGGACGGCGACACCCTCGGCGGCGTGGTCGAGGTCGTGGTGCACGGCCTGCCACCCGGGCTGGGCAGCCACGTGCACGGCGACCGCCGACTGGACAGCCGGCTGGCCGGCGCGCTGATGGGCATCCAGGCAATCAAGGGCGTCGAGGTCGGCGACGGCTTCGCCCTGGCCCGCAGCCGCGGGTCAGCGGCCCACGACGAGATGGCACCGGGGGAGTCCGGGGGTGTCCGCCGGCTGTCCGGCCACTCCGGCGGCACCGAGGGTGGCATGTCGACAGGTGAGGTGCTGCGCGTACGCGCCGCGATGAAGCCGATCTCGACCGTGCCGCGGGCGCTGCGCACCGTCGACGTGGCCACCGGTGCCGCCGCCACCGCGAACAACCAACGATCCGACGTCTGCGCCGTACCGGCCGCCGGGGTGGTCGCCGAGGCCATGGTCGCGCTTGTCGTGGCCGACGCGCTGCTGGAGAAGTTCGGCGGGGACTCGGTCCACGAGACCCGCCGCAACCACGACGCCTTCCTGGCCGGCCTGTGAGCCCCCGGAGCCCGCGGGTGGTGCTCGTCGGTGCGCCGGGGGCCGGCAAGACCAGCGTGGCGCACCGCCTCGCCGAGCTGCTCGGCACGTCCGCGCGTGACACCGACGCCGACATCGAGGCGTCTGCCGGCACCAGCGTCGCGGAGATCTTCGTGGATCACGGTGAGGAGTACTTCCGCGGGCTCGAAGCCGTCGCGGTCGCGTCGGCACTGGCCGAGCACGACGGTGTCCTGGCCCTCGGCGGTGGTGCCGTGCTGGACGCCGCGACCCGCGAGGCGCTCGGCCCGCACCGGGTGGTGCTGCTCGACGTCGGCCTGGCCGAGTCCGGGCGCCGCGTCGGGCTCGGCGTGTCTCGTCCCCTCCTGATGGGTAACGTCCGCAGCCAGCTCAAGGCACTGCTGGACCATCGCCGACCGCTCTACCTCGAGGTCGCCGACGACGTGGTCCCGACCGACGGGCGCGACATCGACGAGGTCACCACCGCCGTGCTGGCGCTGCTCGACCCCGCTGCCCACCCGGCCCCGCCATCGTGAGCGGGGCGGAGACGACGATCCGGGTCGGTGCCGCGGCGCCGTACGACGTCGTTGTCGGTCACCGGTTGCTCGACCGGCTGCCCGGGCTGCTGGGGGAGGGTGTGCAGCGGGTTGCGGTCATGCACCCCCAGGCGCTGAGCGCGACCGGCGAGCAAGTGCGCGCACACCTTGTCGAGCAGGGCTTGCAGGCTCGGTGCATGCCGGTGCCCGACGGTGAGCGGGCCAAGAGCGCCGACGTTGCCGCCTCCTGCTGGGCCGTGCTGGGCCGTTCCGGGTTCACCCGCAGCGACGCGGTCGTCGGGGTCGGCGGGGGAGCCACCACCGACCTGGCCGGCTTCGTCGCCGCCACCTGGCTGCGGGGCGTACGCGTGGTGCACCTGCCGACCACACTGCTCGGCATGGTCGATGCCGCGGTGGGCGGCAAGACCGGCATCAACACCGCCGAGGGCAAGAACCTGGTGGGGGCCTTCCACGAGCCGGCCGGAGTGCTGTGCGACCTGACGGCGCTGGCGACGCTGCCGCGCATCGACCTG
>JBBSMN010000135.1:0-8439 GCA_038233135.1 Propionibacteriales bacterium | reverse complement strand
GGGTCTGCCGCTCGATCGGCTCGGAGATGGCCCACTGGTTGTTCTGGCAGAAGAAGACGACGGGGGCGTTGAGCACGCTGGCCCAGATGAACGCCTCGTTGACGTCGCCCTGGCTGGTGGCGCCGTCACCGAAGTACGCGATGACCCCGGCGTCACGCTCGGCGTCACCGGTGCCGACGGCGCCGTCGCGCTGGATGCCCATCGCGTAGCCGGTTGCGTGCAGCGTCTGGGCGCCGATGACGATCGTGTACAGGTGGAAGTTCATCTCGCGCGGATCCCACCCGCCCTGGTCGACGCCACGAAACAGGCCGAGCAGGCGCAGCGGGTCGACGCCGCGGCACCAGGCGACGCCGTGCTCGCGGTAGGTCGGGAACGCGTGGTCCTGCGCACGCAGCGCGCGCGCTGAGCCGATCTGGGCGGCCTCCTGACCGAGGTTGGACGCCCAGATGCCGAGCTCGCCCTGGCGTTGCAGTGCCGTCGCCTCGGCGTCGATGCGCCGGGTCAGCACCAGGTCGCGGTAGACACCCCGGATCGCGTCTTCGTCGAGGTCACATGCGTAGTCGGGATGCTCACGCCGCTCGCCCTCGGGCGTCAGCAGCTGGACCAGACTGGACGAGCCGTCGTTGCTCACCTGCGCTCCCTTCGTCGTTCGGTCCGGGATCACCGTGGCCGAGCAGACAAGCCGTCACCGCTCACGCCGCGCGGGGGTGGTGCACGCGCTCACGGTAACTGCCGCGCCGTGACTGCGGTCACGGCGTGCGCCGAAGGATACCGCCCAGGTGCCGTCGCTACTGGCCGGTCCTGGCGATGAAGTTGTCCTGTTGCGGGACGGGACGGCCCGCACCCAGCAGCGGGGTGGACACGTAGTTCGCGTTGTAGTGCAGCACGGCACCGCCGCGCACGGCGACCACCTCGATGTAGTCACCGATGAACCGGCCACCGAGGATCGGGTCTGCCTCGGGTTCGTTCGTCGGTGAGGTGAGCCGCTCGCGGACGATCCTGCCGGTCGGGCGACGGCTGTCGATGCTTGCCACCTCGACGTCCTGACGGTTGTCGAACCCGAGGTCGTACCGGCTGGTGAAGTAGCCGATCTGCACCTGGTTGCCCCGCGCGTCGGAGTCGATCGTCGGGAAGTAGTTCTGCCCGCGCACCGAGGCCAGGATCGGCCGGTGCCAGGTGCGGCCGAGATCATCGGACCAGGTGAACTTGACCACCGCGTCCTCGCACACGGTGTCGCCGAGCACCCGCCGGGAGCAGGCGTCCCACGTCACGAACACCCGCGGCTGGCCGTTCACCGTCGCGACCGTGTTCTTCGGGTAGGTCGCGACACGCAGGTCGTTAGCGTTCAGCTTCCCGCCGAACGGGATCGCCCGATCCTCGCTGTGCACAACCCTGGTGGGACCGAAGTCGGTGCTCCCCGGCGGCGCGACACGGAGCTTGTGCACGAACGTCTGCGGCGTCCCCTCCAGCTCGCCCTTGATCTGCGACCAGGTGACGTACGTGCGCCCGTCGCGCCCGATCGTCACGTCGGAGAACTGGACGTCCTCGTCGCCGCCGCTGATGAGGATCGGCCGGGTGCACGTGTCCAGGTCGGCAGCGCAGCGCACCGCATAGATCTGCGCGCTGAAGCCCGCGGGGTTGTCGGCGGTGAAGTCGAAGTCGGAGTACGTGGCCCAGACCACCTTGCCGGCGGACCCGCTGCGACCGACCGTCATCCACTCCTTGTCGAGGAAGTGGCCCGGGCGGTTCGTCGCCACCGCGCGGCGGGTCGGCCAGCACGACGGGGCGTCGCCGCCGCGACACTGCTCGAGCCGCTGCGGGGTGGTGCGGTAGACACCGATCCCGTTGTCGTTGCCGAACGCGTTGTCAGGGTCGTAGTTGAGGCTGGCGGAGTACAAGGCGCACCCGCGCCCCGTCGAGGCACTGACCGGGTCCCCGCCAGAGGGGGTCTGGACGCCGCGGATGTCAACAGCGGGCAGCAGCCCCTCGTTCAGCAGCGTCTGGCCCCCGTCGCTGGAGTAGTGCCAGCCGGTGAAGTTTCCGCGTGGGTTCAACACCCCGCGATAGTCGTTGGTCGACCCCAGTGTCACAGCGGGGTCCTTGCTGCAGACGGTGAGCGACTCCTCGTTCTGCGGCAGCCCGACGAAGTCGTCGTTGAACCGGTCGGCCGCTGACACCGACGAGCTCCTGGCCGGGGAGGAGCGGCGTGCATCGCCCGCGGCCTGGACCTTCGCCAGCGCCTCGAGCTGCGGCTGGACGTCTTGCGGGGCGCCTGCTGGGTCGGCCAACCAGGTGCGCAATGCCACGGCGGACGACATGTGCGACAGCGCGGCGTCCACGCCCGGGCGCTGCTTGGCGGGTTGAGCGGCCGGCCGTGCGGCCTGACCACTGCTGACCGCAGTCACGAGCAGCAGGAACACCGCCGCGCAGACTCCGAGAACGGGAAGGCGAAGGTTGGGACGACCTGTCATCACGCACGCACCTCGGCTCGACGGGGTATGAATGCCTCGCTTACGAAGGTCTACGCCTACACGGGCGATTTGTCTATGCCTGGGTCGTCAGACCAGGGACTCCACCCACGCGTCGTGCAGACCGGCATAGCGACCGCCCTCGTCGGCGATCAGCGCCGCCGGCGAGCCGTCCTCGACGACGACGCCGTCCTCGAGCACCAGCACCCGGTCGGCGATCTCCACCGTCGACAGCCGGTGCGCGATGATGATCGCCGTACGCTCCGCCAGGATCGTCCGCAGTGCCCGCTGCACGAGCCGCTCGCTGGGCACGTCGAGCGACGAGGTCGCCTCGTCGAGGATCAGCACCGCCGGGTCGGCCAGGAACGCACGGGCGAAGGCGACCAGCTGCCGCTGTCCGGCAGACAGCCGGCCGCCGCGTGATTCGAGCCAGGTGTCGAAGCCGTCGGGCAGGTCGCGGATGAAGGCGTCCGCTCCGATCGCCTCGGCGGCGGCGCGCACCTCGGCGTCGCTCGCGCTGGGCCGGCCGAAGCGGATGTTGTCGGCGACCGTGCCGGCGAACACGAAGTTCTCCTGGGTGACCATCACCACCGCCGCACGAAGGTCCCGCTCGGACAGGTCGCGCAGGTCCATCCCGTCGAGCAGCACCCGCCCGCGGGTCGGGTCGTAGAAGCGCGCCATCAGCTTGGCGATCGTGGTCTTGCCCGCACCGGTGGCGCCGACCACCGCGACGGTCTGGCCGGTGGGCACGTCCAGCTCGAGGTGCTGCAGCACCGGTCGGTCGTCGACGTAGGCGAAGGCCACGTCGTCGAAGCGCACGGCACCGTGCGCCGTGGGCAGCGGATGCGGGACGACCGGCTCGGCGACGTCCGGCTCCTCCTCCAGCACGCCGGACAGCTTCTCCAGAGCCGCGCCGGCGGACTGGAAGGTGTTGTAGAACTGGCTGATCTCCTGCATCGGCTCGAAGAACTGCCGCAGGTAGATGAGGAAGGCGGCCAGCACGCCGACCGTCACGGCACCGTCGAAGGTGCGGTAGGCGCCGTAGACCAACGTGATGGCGATCGTCACGTTGCCGATCAGCTTGATGCCGGGCGTGAACAGGCCGACCAGGCGGAAGGCCCGCATGTTGGCCAGCCGGTAGTCGTCGTTGACCTGGCCGAAGATCTCCTCGTTGCGGCGCTCCCGACGGAACGCCTGGACCGCGCGGATGCCGGTCATGGTCTCGACGAAGTGCACGATGACCGCCGCGACGGTCTCCCGTGTGCGCCGGTAGGCGCTGGCCGACTCGCGACGGAACCAGGCGCTCAGCCACAGCAGCAGCGGAAAGCTGCCGAGTGCCACCAGCGCAAGCGGCACGTCGAGCACCAGCAGGAGCACCGCGGTGCCGACCAGCGTGAGGGCGGCGTTGACCAGGCCGTCGAAGCCGGTGTCGAGCATCTCGTCGATGGCCTCGATGTCCGACGTCATCCGGCTGATGACCCGTCCGGAGGTGTAGCGGTCATGGAAGGCCGGGCTCAGCCGCTGGAAGTGCCGGAACAACCGGCGGCGCAGCTCGAGCAGCACCCGTTGCCCGACCTGGCCGCTCATCATGAGGAACGCCTGCCGGGCCACGGCCTGCACCGCAACGGTCACGAGCACGACGCCGGTGATCGTGAGCAGCACGCTGCTGCCCTGGCCGGCCTGCATCGGCGGGATGCCGCGGTCGATGCCCTCCTTGACGAGGTACGGGATCGCGAGGCGGGCGGCGTTCTCGACCAGCACCACACCGAGCACGACGGTGAGGATGCGCAGGTGCGGTCGCAGCAGCGACAACAGCAGCCGGCGGGAGCGGTCGCGCAGCAGCAGCGTGACCCGCTCGGTGAAGTCGTCTTGGGTCTCGGCGGCCACCCCGCGCCAGTCAGTGCTCACACTTGCACCTCCGCCGCCTCGGCCAGGTCGGCGTCGCCCGCCAGCAGCTCGCGGTAGGCCGGGACGGTCGCGAGCAGATCGCTGTGCCGGCCAACTGCGGTGATCGTGCCGCCCTGCAGCAGCGCGACCGTGTCGGCGAGCAGCACCGTGGACGCCCGGTGCGCCACCACGATGCCGGTCGCCTCGCGCAGCACCGAGCGCAGCGCGGCCTCAACCAGTGCCTCGGTGTGCACGTCGAGGGCGGACAGGGTGGCGTCGAGCACCAGGATCCGAGGGCGGGCCAGCACCGCCCGGGCCAGTGCCAGCCGCTGGCGCTGACCGCCCGACAGCGACATCCCCTGCTCGCCGATTCGGGTGTCGAGACCCCACGGCAGGTCGTGGACGAAGCTCGCCTGAGCCACTCCCAGCGCCGCTTCGATGTCGGCCTCGGAAGCGCCCGGGCGCCCCAACGCGACGTTCTCGCGGGCGCTCATGCTGAACAGCGTCGGCTCCTCGAACGCGGTCGCAACGACCTGGCGCAGGCAGAGCAGCGTGAGGTCGCGCACGTCGACGCCGTCGACGGTGATGCGTCCGGCCGTGACGTCGTGCAGCCGCGGGACGAGCGCGGTGAGGGTGGTCTTGCCGGAGCCGGTGGCGCCGACGATCGCGACGGTCTCGCCGGGCGCGACGTCGAGGTCGACGTCGTGCAGCAACGCCCGGTCGGCGTCGGGGAAGGTGAACCCCACCCCCTCGAAGCGCAGCCGGCCCCGCGGCTCGGCGAGGACAGTGCTGCCGCCGACGACGGTGGACTCGGTGTCGAGCACCTCCACCACCCGGTCCGCAGCGGTCATCGCCTCCTGCGCCATCGAAAGGATCACGCCGAGCGCGGCCACCGGCCACACCAGCGACAGCATCAGCGTGATGAACGCGACCAGGGTGCCCAGCGTCAGCGCATCGTTGCCGACGGCGATGGCTCCCAGCAGCAGCACCAACGCCAGGGCGACGTTGGGGATGATCTCGAGGAACGTCCAGAACCGCGCCGACAGCCGGACCTTGTCGACCGAGCTGTCGAACAGCCGGCTCGCCTCCCGGTCGTACTTGTCGAAGGCGAGGTCGCGGCGGCCGAAGGAGCGGATCACCCGCATGCCGAGGGCGGCCTCCTCGACCTGGCTGGCCACGTCACCCTGCAGGTCCTGCACACGGCGCGACACCACGACGTAGCGGTGCTCGAACGACCGCGACAGCCAGATGATCGGCACCGCGGAGACGGCGACCACGAGTCCGAGCGGCCAGTACAGGTGGAGCAGCACCGCCACGGTCGCGACCAGCTGGACGACGTTGATCACGAGGAACAGCACGCCGAAGCCCGAGAACCGCCGGATCGTGGACAGGTCGATGGTCACGCGCGACAGCAGCTGGCCGCTCTGCCACCTGCTGTGGAAGGCCATCGGCAGCGAGTCGAGCCGGGCGTAGAGGTCGTCTCGCAGCGCCGTCTCCAGACCGAGCACCGCGTTCGCCTGCACCCAACGGCGCAGCAGGATCAGCCCCGCCTCGACGACACCGAGCGCGAGGGCGAGCAGCCCTAGCGGCCAGATCGCCGAGCGGTCGTCGGCAGCGATCGGCCCGTCGATGATGGCCCGGATGACCAGCGGGATCGCCAATGCCACCGCGACCGCACCGACCGCGGAGGCCGCCATGACCACGAGCGAGCCTGCGTACGGCGCCAAGTAGCCGCGCAGCCGCCACAAGGATGTGCCGGAACGCCGCCGGGACGGGTCGGCGGAGGCAGGGTGGGGTGCGGTGACGGTGCGAGGTGGCATGTAAGGAGCAGCCTAGTTGGCGGGTCTGACAGTGACCACTCAGTTTTGGCGGGCCGCCACCTGCAGGAAGACGTCGTTGGCTGCCGGCTCGGCCACCGTCACCCGCACCCCGTGCCCGGCGAACGGGCGCACCGTCACGCCGGCCCGCTCGGCACCCGCGGCGAAGCCGGCCGCCTCGCCCTCCTGATCCAGCGCCAGCCAGACGAAGTTGGCCTGGGTTGCCGGCACCGACCAGCCGGCGTCGGCGAGGCCGGCGACCACCCGCTCGCGCTCGGCGACCAGGGCATCGACCCGCTCCATCAGCTCCTTCTCGGCGTCGGGCCGCAGCGACGCGACCGCCGCCGCCTGGGCGACGCCGGACACCCCGAACGGCAGGGCGACCTTGCGCACAGCGGTGGCGACCGGCTCCGGCGCCGCCGCGTAGCCGACCCGAAGGCCGGCCAGCCCGTACGCCTTGGAGAAGGTGCGCAGGACGGCCACGTTGGGCCGCGCCCGATAGGCAGCGAAGCCGTCGGCGGCGGCCGGGTCGCGGACGAACTCGACGTACGCCTCGTCGACGACCACGAGCACGTCGGACGGCACCTCGTCGAGGAACTCCTCGAGCTCGTCGGCGCGCACCGCCGGCCCAGTCGGGTTGTTGGGCGAGCAGACCATGACGATCCGGGTGCGGTCCGTGATCGCAGCCGTCATCGCCCGGAGGTCGTGCCGCGCACCCTCGGCGAGCGGCACCGGCACCGCCCGGGCGCCACTCGCCGCGATGGCGATGGGGTAGGCCTCGAAGGACCGCCAGGCGTGCACGACCTCGTCGCCGGGCTCGCACAGCGCCTGGATCAGGTGGTACAGGACGGCGACCGACCCGGTGCCCGCGGCCAGGTCGGCCGGCGGCAGGTCGAACCGCTCGCTGATCGCTGCATACAGCGCGGAGCAGGCCATGTCCGGGTAGCGGTTGACCAGACCAGCCTCGGCGTCGATCACCGCGCGCACGCTGGGCAACGGATCGAACGGGGTCTCGTTGCTCGACAGCTTGTAGCTGACGACTCCGTCCCGCGGCTCGGGCGGTCGCCCCGGAGCGTAGGCCGGGATGGCCGACAGGGACGCACGGACGCGGGGACCGGACATGCTCAGCACCCTAACGAGCGCGGCCCGTCGCTAGGGTCTGGCGGTGCCCATCGACCGCCGCCCCGTCGCGTACGCGATGGTCGTCACAGCGGCGGCCTGCTTCACCGTCAACGCGGGCGTGTCCCGGGTCGTGCTGCGCGCCGGGGTTGATCCGACAACCCTCACCACCTTGCGGGTGACCGGCGCCGTGCTGGTCCTTGCCGCCTGGGCTGCGCTGCTCAAGCCGGCGGCGCTCCGGCCGCCCCGCGGGCCACGGCTGGCGCTCGTCGCCGTCATGGGTGTGGTCGGCGTCGCGGGGCTGCAGTGGACCTACTTCGTCGCCATCGACCGGCTGCCGATCGGCCTGGCGCTGCTGCTGGAGCACACCGCTCCGGTCCTCGTGGCGCTGTACGTACGGGTGGTGCGGCGCGAGTTGGTGCGGCCCCGTGCCTGGGTGGCGCTTGGCCTAGCGCTGCTGGGGCTGGCGCTGGTCGCGCAGGTCTGGCAGGGCTTCGTGCTGGACGGGGTCGGCGTGCTCGGCGGGCTGGGCGCCGCGGTGTGCTTCGCGACGTACTTCCTGCTCGGCGAGAGCGGTGTCAGCGAGGAGGAACCGCTCACGGTCGTGCTGTGGTCGTTCGTCGTCGCCGCAGTGCTGATGAACCTGGCCAGCCCGCTGACAGCCCTGGACACCGACCTGCTCACCGCTGAGACGACTCTGCTCGGCACCCTGGCGGGCTGGTCGGCACCGGTGTGGGCCCTGCTGGTGTGGGTCGTGGTGCTGGGCACGGTGACACCGTTCGCCCTCGAGCTCTACGCCCTGCAGACGTTACCGGCGACCGCGGTCGTCGTGGTCGCCATGCTCGAGCCGGTCGGCGTCACCGTCCTGGGCTGGTTGTGGTTCGGCGAGGCGCTCAGCTGGGTGCAGCAGCTCGGCGCCGCGGGGGTGATCGTGGGCATACTCCTGGCGCAGACCGCTCGGCGTCAGGCCGTGAGCGAGCCGCCGCCGCTGGGGTAGATCAGCTGGGGTAGATCAGCTGGGGTAGATCAGCTGGGGTAGATCAGCTGGGGTAGATCAGCTGGGGTAGATCAGCTGGCCGCCCGGCACGACCGGCAGGTCGCGCCCGACCACGATGTCCAGCGGGTTGGTGAGGCAGCGCACCGACCCC
>JBBSMN010000134.1:0-8491 GCA_038233135.1 Propionibacteriales bacterium | reverse complement strand
GTCGATCGTGAACTTCGGCGCGTTCGTGGACCTCGGTGGAGTGGACGGGCTCGTGCACGTCTCCGAGCTGTCCTGGAAGCACATCGACCACCCCAGCGAGGTCGTCGAGGTCGGCCAGGAGGTCACCGTCGAGGTTCTCGACGTCGACATGGACCGCGAGCGGGTGTCCCTGTCGCTCAAGGCGACCCAGGAGGACCCGTGGCAGCACTTCGCCCGGACCCACCAGATCGGTCAGATCGTGCCCGGCAAGGTCACCAAGCTGGTGCCGTTCGGGTCGTTCGTCCGGGTGGAGGAGGGCATCGAGGGGCTCGTGCACATCTCCGAGCTGGCCGAACGCCACGTGGAGATCCCCGAGCAGGTCGTCCAGGTGAACGACGCGACGATGGTCAAGATCATCGACATCGACCTCGAGCGCCGGCGCATCTCGTTGTCCCTGAAGCAGGCCAACGACAACGTCGCGACGACCGACGAGCAGTTCGACCCCTCGCTGTACGGCATGACCGCCAGCTACGACGACCAGGGCAACTACATCTATCCCGAGGGCTTCGACCCCGAGACCGGCGAGTGGCTGCCGGGGCACGAGGAGAGCCAGGCCCAGTGGGAGGCCCAGTACGCCCAGGCGCACGAGCGCTGGGAGGCGCACAAGCAGCAGATCGAGGACGCCAAGCATGCCGACCTGGAGGCTGGCGAGGGCGCTAACTACTCCACCGACAGCGACAGCGACAGCGACAGCGACGACGACGAGCCCGAGGGGGCAGACACCGCAGAGCCCGCTTCGCCGAGCGCGTCGAGCGCGCCCGCGGAGTCCAGGCCGGCCACCCCCGCAGCGCCCGCAGCACCCGCCGGAGGAGACGGAGCGCTGGCCTCGGACGAGGCACTGCAGGCACTGCGCGAGAAGCTCACCGGCGGCTGACCGGCCGCCGCTGCGGGGACTGGGCCGGTGCTGCGGGTAGGCCTGACCGGTGGGATCGGCTCGGGCAAGTCAGAGGTGAGCGGGCGACTGGCAGCGCGGGGCGCGATCGTCATCGACTCCGACCTGCTGTCCCGTGCGGTGGTGTCGGCGGGTACCGATGCCTTCGAGCAGGTCGTCGAGGTCTTCGGCCGCTCGATCGTCGGACCCGATGGCCAGCTCGACCGCAGCGCGCTCGGTGCTGCGGTGTTCGCCGACGCCGATGCCCGTCGGCGGCTGGAGTCGATCGTGCACCCTCGCGTGCGTGCCCGTGCCACGGAGCTGGAGGACGAGGCCGTGACCGCCGACCGTCGGGTGCTCGTGGTGCACGACATCCCGCTGCTGGTCGAGACCGGGCAGGCGGACGGCTTCGACGTGGTGGTCGTCGTGGACGCACCCGACGAGGTGCGCCGCCAACGTCTCGTGCGCGACAGAGGGATGCAGGACGAGGAGGCAATCGCGCGGATTGCCGCCCAGGCCACCCGCTGTCAGCGGCTGGCAGCAGCCGACGAGGTCATCGACAACAGCGGCGCACTCGCAACCCTGGACGACCGCGTCGACGCCCTGTGGCGGCGGCTCAGGGCCACCGCCGACGGGTCGTCGACCTGAGTCGAGGTGCTCTCAGGCGGCGAGGTCCGGGTCGGCGATCGTGCGCAACATCGCGATCGCCTCCCGCTCGAGCTGGCGTACCCGCTCGGCAGAGATTCCGTGCCGCATGCCGATGTCGGCGAGCTTGTGCGTCCGGCCGTCGATAAGCCCGAAACGGGACTTGATGATGTCTGCCTCACGCTCACCCAGCCGGTCGATCAGCTCGCTCAGCCGAGCACGGGACTCCCGGTCGAGTAGTGTGATGTCTGGGCCGGGTGCGCCTTCACGGGCCACTAGGTCGCCGAGCGAGGTCTCGCCGTCGTCGTCCACCGGGGTGTCGAGGCTGACATGGTCGCGGCCCCAACGAATCAGATCGCTCACGCGGCTGGGGTCCATCCCCAGCTCGTCGGCGATCTCGTGCGACTCCGCCTCACGACCGAGCCGACGCTCGAGGGTGCGACGGGCCGCGCCGATCTGGTTCAGCTCCTCGACCACGTGGACCGGCAGCCGGACCACCCTGGCCTGCTGGGCGACCCCACGCGTGATGGCCTGACGCACCCACCAGGTGGCGTAGGTGGAGAACTTGTAGCCCTTGGCGTAGTCGAACTTCTCGACGGCACGGATCAGACCGGTGTTGCCCTCCTGGATGAGGTCGAGCATCGGCATCTGGTTGCGGCCGTACTTACGGGCGATGGACACCACCAGCCGCAGGTTGGCGGTGGTGAAAAGCTGCTGGGCGCGGTGACCGTCGGCAACGAGCCACTCCAGCTCGGCTTCGGTCGCGTGCTTGGGGGCGCCGCCCTTGCGGCGACCGACGCGGCCCTCCGCTAGCAGCTGCTCGGCGAACAGCCCGGCCTCGATGGCCTTGCTGAGCTCGACCTCCTCGGCAGCGTTCAGCAGTGGCGTGCGTGCGATCTCGTCGAGGTACATCCCGACGCTGTCGCGTCCGTCTCCGCCGTCCCTGGTCGTCGACGGACGGCGTCCGGTCGTTGTCTGGGCCATCGCTCCGTCCCCTTCCTCTACACTTCCTCTAGCCGGTATAAACACGTGGCGGGCCGTTCGGATTCCGTTGCCGGTCTTTGGTGGCCCTCGTATCACCCCTGACGAGTGACGGGCGGGGATCGTGCCGCTCTCAGCGACTTCTCAAGATCGTTCGGTCGGCAGCCCGTGGGGAGCACCGGCGGTGTCGATCACCCAAGCGTACTCGAAGGCGCGCTCGCGCCATGCCTCGTAGCGGCCGCTGACCCCGCCGTGCCCGGCGCTCATCTCCGTCTTGAGCAGCACGCCGGCCGCACCGTGGTTCAGCTCGCGGAGGCGGGCCACCCACTTGGCCGGCTCGACGTAGAGCACCCGGGTGTCGTTGAGGCTCGTCGTGGCGAGGATCGCCGGGTAGTCGGCCGTCCGGACGTTCTCGTACGGGCTGTAGCCCGACATGTAGGCGTAGACCTCCGGGTCGTGCAGTGGGTCACCCCACTCGTCCCACTCGATCACCGTCAACGGCAGGGAAGGGTCGAGGATGGATGTGAGGGCGTCGACGAACGGGACCGCTGCCAGCGCGCCGGCGAACGCCTCCGGCGCGAGGTTGAGCACCGCGCCGATCAACAGGCCACCGGCGCTGCCGCCCATCGCCACCAGCCGGTCGGTGGCGGTCCACCCGGACGAGACGAGGTGCCGCGAGCAGTCCACGAAGTCGGTGAAGGTGTTCTTCTTCGTCAGCGTCTTGCCGCTGTCGTACCAGTGCCGGCCCAGCTCGCCGCCACCGCGCACATGCGCGACGGCGAACACCATGCCCCGGTCGAGCAGCGACAGCCGGCTGACCACGAAGCCTGGGTCCATGCTGATCTCGTACGAGCCGTAGCCGTAGACCAGCGCGGGGGCGCTGCCATCACGTGGAGTCCCCCTGCGGCACACGATCGAGATGGGCACCGCGGTGCCGTCCGCGGCGGTCGCCCACTCCCGGTGCTGCTCGTAGTCGGCCGGATCGTAGCCGCCCAGCACCGGCTGCTGCTTGCGGAGCACCCGCCGGTCGTCGGCCCAGAAGTGGTCGAAGACCGAGGCCGGCGTGACGAACGAGGTGTAGGCGACGCGCACGTGCGGCTGCTCCCACTCGGCGTTCGAGGCCGGGTAGCACGCGTACAGCGCCTCGTCGAAGCCGATCTCCTGCGCCGTGCCGTACCCCAGCGCGTGCAACGGGAGCACGGCGGTGCGTGGCAACGCACCCCGCCGGTAGGCCACGACCAGATGGGTGGCGAAGGCCTCCACGTCCTCCAGGCGCACGTCCTGGCGGTGCGCGATGACGGGGCTCCAGTGCTCAGGCCCCGGTGTCTCGACCGGCGCCTCGGCCAGCGCGAAGTTGTCGCCGGCGTCGTTGTGCAGCACCAGGAACCGGTCCGTGCCCGCGACCACTGCGTGCTCGACGTGGTACTCCACACCGTCGCGACGGGGCGCAACCACGCGGGGGACGGTGTGCGGGTCGTCGCCGTCGATGACCCACACCTCGCTCGTGACCTTGGACGAGCTGGCGACCAGGATGAAGCGCTCGCTGCGGGTGCTGCCCACCCCGACCGCGAAGCGTTCGTCGGTCTCGTGGTGCACGACGACGTCGGAGGAGACGGGGCTGCCGAGGCTGTGTCGCCACACCTTGAACGGCCGCCACGCGTCGTCGACGGTCGTGTAGAACACGGTCGACCCGTCCCGCGACCAGGTCACCGAGTAGTGCGTGTCGGGGACCTCGTCGGCGAGCATGGCGCCGCTGTCGAGGTCCTTGACGCGGAGCACGAACCGCTCGTCCCCGGCGGTGTCGGTGGAGTATGCGAGCAGCCGGCCGTCGGGGCTGACGTCGAAGGCGCCGAGGGAGAAGAAGTCGTGCCCGTGCGCCTCGGCGTTGCCGTCGAGGAGCACCTGCTCACCCGGCAAGGTCGGGTCCGCGGCGACCGACGGTGGCTCCCAGTCGTCGCTGCCGGCTATCGGTGCCCGGCAGTGCATGGCGTACTGCTGGCCCTCGACGGTGCGGGAGAAGTACCACCAGGCGCCCTTACGGGTCGGGACCGACATGTCGGTCTCCTGGGTGCGGGCCTTGATCTCGCCGAAGATCGTGTCGCGCAGGCTCCCGAGGTGAGCCGTGCGCGCCGCGGTGTAGGTGTTCTCGGCCTCGAGGTGGGCGATGACCTCGGGTGACCCCTTGTCACGAAGCCACTCGTACGGGTCGTTCAGGGTGTCTCCGTGGTGGGTCCGCTCGGTCGGAACGCGGCGTGCCGACGGTGGGGACATGCCGGATGGGTCGACCGGCGGAGTGTGGGCCGTGGATGTCTGAGACACACCGACGACGCTAGCCGACCGGACCGACATCCGGCTGGTCGCCCGGCGGTGCGGCGGGCTCGAGCGCCGGGTCACCGAGGTCGAAGGTACGCACTGGGCCGGGGGCGGTCGCGGCGCTCTCGAAGCGCACGGTGACCCGGTCCCTGCCGGAGCCCCATACCCAACCCGGGCCGTGCTCGGTGTGCACCACGTCGGCCCCTGGCGGGTAGCGGTTCCGGCCCGCCAGCGTCCAGCCGAGCGTCGTGGCGGCCTTGACTGCCGCCTCGCTGTCGTTCTCCGACGCAGCGGTGGCATCGGGGTGTCGGGCCTGCGAGCCGCCGGCGGTGGTCAACGACCCGTCGAAGAGGTCGTCCTGCGTCCAGTCCGCCAGTCCCGACACCCCCACGCCCAGCAGTCGGACGCCGCCGGAGGTGTCGGCCTCGTCGAGCAGCCGCCGGGCCAGCGAGCGCACCACCCGGGCGCTGTCGGTCGGCGCCGGCAAGGTGGTCCCGCGGCTGTGCGTGCTGAAGTCGTGCAGGCGCACCTTGAGGGTCACCGTCCGGCCCGACAGCCCGGCCCGCTGGAGCCGCTCGGCGACGCGAGTGGCCATCTGCTGGGCGAGCGCGTGCAGCAGCGATGGGTCAGTCAGGTCGGTGTCGAAGGTGTCCTCGACCGACACCGACTTGGTCTCCCGCTCGGCGACCACCGCGCGGGCGTCCTGTCCGCGGGCCATGGCGGCCAGCGCCGTTCCGTGTGCCAGGCCGACCTCGCGGACGAGTTCGGCGGTCGGGAGCGCGGCCACCTCGGCGACCGTGCGCGCGCCGAGGCGGCGCAGCCGCGCCTCCGTTGCCGGCCCGACACCGGGGATCACCCGCACGGGCATCGGGCCGAGCAGCTCACGCTCGCTGCCGGGGGCAACCAGGACCAGCCCGTCCGGCTTGTCCAGGTCGCTGGCGATCTTGGCCACCAGCTTCGACGTGGCGGCGCCCACCGATGCGGTCAGTCCGGTGCGCTCGTGCACCTCCTTGCGCAGAGCCTCGGCCACAGCGGAGATCTCGGCCAGGTCAGCGGTCGGGTGCGCCGCCGCGAGGTCGACGAACGCCTCGTCCAGCGACAGTGGCTCAACCATCGGGGACAGGCGTCGGAGCACGCTCATCACGACCTCGCTGACCTGCCGGTACACGGCAAATCGCGGCGAGAGGTAGGCGGCGTGCGGGCAACGCCCGCGCGCCTCGGCCGTCGACATCGCCGACCGCACACCGAACTCCCGTGCCTCGTAGGAGGCCGTCGCCACGACGCCGCGCCCACCGACCCCGCCGACGATCACGGGCTTGCCCCGCAGCGACGGCTTGTCGCGCTGTTCGACCGCGGCGTAGAAGGCGTCGAGGTCCAGGTGCAGGACGCTCGGCACCGACCGCATGGGGAGATCGTCCCAGCCCTCGACACCTGCGGAGTGCAACCGGGCGTCGCGGGGGCCGGTGGAGTCGCGCTTGTGGACAACAGCCCAACGGCGCAGCGCTGCGCCCAGTCTCTGTTCATGAGCGACAGAGCCGACAGTCCACGAAGCCGGTCCGAGCGTCCGGTGTTGCGGGTGCGTTCCGTGGTCGACCTGTTGTCCCTGGCATCGGTGACGCTGGGATTCGAGCCCGAGGAGTCACTGGTGGTGATCGCCGTTGCCGGTCGTCATCCCGGCTTCCAGGTGCGTGTCGATCTGCCGCCGCGAGGGCGCGCGGAGCAGGAGGGTCCGGGCCTGGCCGATCAGGTGGTGGCGGCCGTCTCATCGCAGGGGTGCACGCGGGTGGCGGTGATCGCGTTCTCCGAGCGGGCGGCCGCGGCCCAGGTCGCCGAGCTCACCGCTCGCCAGCTCGAGCGCGCCGGTGTCGAGCTGCTCGACGTTCTGCGCAGCAACGGTCAGCGGTACTGGTCGCTGTCGTGCGACCAGGAGCGCTGTTGCCCGTCGACCGGCACTCCCTACGACCCGCGTTCCACACCGCTGCGCGCCGAAGCCGCCCTGGCCGGGCGAGTGGTGGTTCCGGACCGGGCCGCGCTCGCCGCCCGGTTCGCAGCGGTTCGCGGCCCGGCCCGCACTGCATCGCGTCACGCGGTGCAGGCCGCTGAGGACGAGGTGGTGAGCCTGCTCGGGCTCCGCAGCCGGGGTCAGGTGCGGCAACCGACGGCGCAGGTCTCGGCCGCGGCGGCATCGCTGGGTGCCGCACGGGTGGACGTCCTGCTCGACCACCTGCTGAGGTCGGACCCCGGGTTGCCGGTCGCGGTCGAGCACGCCGCTGCGCTGGCACTGTGGTGCTCGTTCGTCCCGGTCCGCGACCTGGCCTGGTCGCGCATGACCCGAGACGACGCCGGCTCCCATCTGGCGGTGTGGAGCGACGTCAGTCGACACGTGGTCCCTCCGTACGAGCCTGCGGTTCTTGCCCTGACCGCGTTCGCCGCGTGGCTGTCGGGCGACGGTGCGAGCGCGTGGTGTGCTCTCGACCGGTGTGTTCGGGCGGACCCGGCGTACTCGATGGCCGCTCTGGTCCGCGAGACCCTGCAGCGGTGCCTGTCGCCCGACGTGTGGGAACCATTGCCGCGCGAGGCGGCGTGGAGCGCCTGCGACCCGGGCGTGCCCGACGTGGGTTAGCGTGTCGATGACGGGCACTGATGCGGCGCCGACCGGCAGCTGCGTACCCGAGGAGGCCGTGTGGGCCAAGACGTCGAACGCCGGATCTTCACGCGCGCGGACCGCACCGTGTTCCGGGCCAAGGTCCGGCAGTGCCTGGACGTCTTCGCGGCGATGCTGCGCGAGTCACGATTCGACGCCGACCACTGCCGCACCGGCATCGAGATCGAGTTCAACCTGGTCGACGAGGACAGCGAGCCGGCACTGCGTAACGCAGCCGTCCTCGAGGCGATCGCCGATCCCGACTTCCAGACCGAGCTTGGTCAGTTCAACATCGAGATCAACGTGGCGCCCCGGACACTGGACGGCACCGGTCTGACGGACTTCGAGGACGGGATCCGCAAGACGCTGAACGACGCGGAGGCCCGCGCGGCGGGGTCGGGCAGCCACCTGGTGATGGTAGGGATCCTTCCGACCCTGCGGCCGGGCCACATGACTGCGCAGACGCTGTCGTCCAACCCTCGGTACGAGCTGTTGTCCGACCAGATCCTGGCGGCGCGCGGCGAGGACATCACGGTCGCGATCTACGGGCAGGAGCGCCTGTCGGTCACGACCGACACCATCATCCCCGAGGCCGCCTGCACGTCGACCCAGCTGCACACCCAGGTGAGCCCCGACGACTTCGCCGCCTATTGGAACGCCTCCCAGGCGATCGCCGGCGTGCAGCTGGCGATCGGCGCAAACTCGCCGTTCCTGCTCGGCCGGGAGCTGTGGCGTGAGACGCGGATCGCGCTGTTCGAACAGGCCACCGACACGCGCAGCGAGGAGCTGAAGGCCCAGGGCGTGCGGCCACGGGTGTGGTTTGGAGAGCGGTGGATCAACTCGATCTTCGACCTGTTCGAGGAGAACGCACGCTACTTCCCGGCACTGCTGCCGATCGTCGACGAGGAGGACCCGGTCGCGATCCACGATCGCGGGGACACCCCGGGTCTGGGCGAGCTGCGGCTGCACAACGGCACGATCTACCGGTGGAATCGCCC
>JBBSMN010000133.1:0-8525 GCA_038233135.1 Propionibacteriales bacterium | reverse complement strand
GCGGCAGTGGCGCGACGAGCTGCTGCGCCGTACGACGCTCACCGCGGACGAGATCGGCGAGTACACCGGTGCCCGCAAGGAGATCCGGCCGGTCACCATCGCCACGTACCAGGTGCTCACCACCAGGCGCAAGGGCGTCTACACCCACCTCGAGCTGGTCGACGCCAAGGACTGGGGGCTGGTGGTCTACGACGAGGTGCACCTGCTCCCCGCACCGGTGTTCCGCATGACCGCCGACCTGCAGGCCAGGCGCCGGCTGGGGCTGACCGCCACCCTCGTACGCGAGGACGGCCGTGAGGGCGACGTGTTCAGCCTGATCGGACCGAAGCGCTACGACGCGCCGTGGAAGGACATCGAGCACCAGGGCTACATCGCGCCGGCCGAGTGCATCGAGGTGCGGGTCAGCCTCGGCGACGACGAGCGGATGGCCTACGCCGTCGCGGAGCCGGACGTGCGCTACCGGCTGGCCACGTCGGCCCGCGCCAAGGCACGGGTCGTGGAGGAGCTGGTCACCCGCCACGCCGGGGAGCCGACGTTGGTGATCGGGCAGTACCTCGACCAGCTGGAGGAGCTAGGCGAGCACCTCGACGCGCCGGTGATCACCGGTCAGACCACGGTCACCGAACGCCAGCGGCTGTTCGAGGCGTTCCGCACCGGCGAGCTCGGCCTGCTGGTGGTGAGCAAGGTCGCCAACTTCTCCGTGGACCTGCCCGAGGCCAGCATCGCCATCCAGGTGTCGGGGTCGTTCGGCTCCCGGCAGGAGGAGGCCCAGCGGCTGGGCCGGTTGATGCGCCCGAAGGCGGACGGCCGGGCGGCACGCTTCTATGCCGTCGTGGCCCGTGACACCGTCGACGCCGACTTTGCCCAGCACCGGCAGCGGTTCCTCGCCGAGCAGGGCTATGCGTACTCGATCGTCGATGCGGACGACCTGCTCGCCGGCCGCTAGCGCAGGTGCCTGAGCAACACCTCGGCGAGGTGCACGTGATCGTCCTCGGTGGTGAACACCTGAGTGCCCGGTCGCAACCAGCCACGGCCGCCCCACGCGATGACGCCTACCTCGACCGAGTCGTCGCTGAGCGCCTGGTAGAGGTCTTCTGCGGCCACGTCGTCCGCGCCGACACCATCCGGCAGCGGAACCAGCCGCATCGCCGGCGCCGAGGTGGCCGGGGTCGGGTCGAGCGGGACGTCGATGGCGTCGGCGACGAGTCGCTGGCCCCACTCGGCCAGCGCTGCGTTACGTCGGACCATCGCCCAGCCGCCGAGCGATTCCCACAAGCCCAAGGCGTCCGGGACGGCCATCCAGGCCGACTGGTCGCTGGTGCCCCGGGCGTCGAAGCAAGCAGGAAAGTCGTCAGCGGCGGCCCAGCCGAGCACGAGGGGGCGCACCCGCTCGCGCCAGCTCGGCGCGATCCACATTGCGGCGGTGCCGCGGGCGGCGAAGGCCCACTTGTGCAGGTTGCCGACCCAGGCGTCGGCGCCCAGGGCCTCGACGTCGACGTCGACGTGGCCGGGACCGTGCGCGGCGTCCACGAGGACCATCGCCTCGCTGCGGCGTGCGGCGGCGGTGACCGCCGCAACCGGCATCATCCGCGCCGTCGGGGAGGTGATCTGGTCGACGACCACGAGCCGGGTCCGCTCGCTGAGCTGCTCGGCGTACGCCGCGACGACGGCCTCGTCGGGGGCGTCGAGCGCGAGCACCGCCTCCCGGAGCACGACACCGGCACGAGCGCTCCAGGCGTCGACGGCCAGCCGTACCGCGCCGTAGCCGTGGTTGCTCAGCACGATCTCGTCGCCTGGCCGCAGGTCCAGCGCCGCCAGCAGGGTGGAGGCCGCCTCGGTCACGTTGGTCACCAGCGCCAGCGACTCGTGCGGCAGTCCGAGCCAGTCGGCGGCGGCATGCCGCCCGGCCAGCACGGCGTGCGGCAGCTCGTAGCGGTGGAATCGGTGCGGGTCGGCCTCGGCCCGCGCACCCCAGGCCTGCTGCGCCTCGAGCACGGGCCGGGGAACGGCACCGTACGCGCCGGGGCTCAGATGCGTGCGCGATTGGTCGAGAGCGAACAGGTCGCGCACGTCACAGGGGGGTTGGAGCAGGGCAGTCACCCGCTCATGTTTCCATGAACGGCGGATGAACCCGACATTGAGGTTGCTCGCCACGGACAAAGTTGCGCGAATCGTAATGTCCTCACACGGTTGCTGACGGTGATTCTTCGGGTGCCGGGGGAGCCCGATCGACCCGGATCAACCCAGCGTACGGGTGAAATGCACGTGACGACCGGCGACTTCGCTGCTAGGTTCGTGCGCCCTCCCCGACCGCGCCGACGAGGTGCTCCGTGCCCGCACGCCCCGCCACTGCCCCGGATCCCGACACCGTCCCCGACGCCGACCCCGAGCTCAGCCAGGAGCGGGACCACCTGGCCCGCTCGCGCGCCGGCCTGGTGCGGATGCGTACGGCCGTCGCCGGGCTGTCCGCGCAGGGCGGGGACACGGTGTCCACCGAGCGTCTCAAGGCCGCGCTGTGGCACCGGATGCGTGCACTCGAGGACGATCCGGGCGTGCCGCTGTTCTTCGGCCGGCTCGACCTCGCCGAGGGACCGGGCGCGGCCTCCGAGCGCCTCTACATCGGCCGTCGTCACGTCACCGACGCCGCCGGCGAGCCGATGGTGGTGGACTGGCGCGCCGGCATCGCCCGTGCCTTCTACCGGGCCAGTGCTCGGGAGCCGATGGAGGTCCGGCAACGGCGGCGGTTCGGGTTCAGCCACGGCGCCCTGACCGCGTACGAGGACGAGCAGCTGACGGCCGGCCAGCAGACCGGCGACAGCGCGCTGCTCGAGGCCGAGATCGAGCGGCCGCGGCTGGGACCGATGCGCGACATCGTGGCCACCATCCAGCCCGAGCAGGACGACATCGTCCGCGCCGACCTGATCGACACGGTGTGTGTCCAGGGTGCGCCCGGCACCGGCAAGACCGCCGTCGGGCTGCACCGGGCGGCCTGGCTGCTGTACGCGCACCGCGAGCAGCTCAGCCGCCAGGGTGTGCTGGTCGTCGGGCCCAACACGTCGTTCCTGCGCTACATCGGTGACGTGCTGCCGGCCCTCGGCGAGATCGACGCCAGCCAGACCACCGTGGAGCAGCTGTGCGACCGCGTACCGGTCCGTCGCGCGGACGGGCCCGCCCGCGGTCGCCTGGTCGGCGAGGCCCGGCTCGCAGCGGTGGCCAGGCGGGCGGTCTGGTCGCACCTGCGGGAGCCCACCGAGGCGCTGGTGGTGCCCCGCGGCTCGAGGCGGTGGCGGGTCCCGTCGTACGACGCGGCCGCGATCGTGACGGAGCTGCGCGCCCGCGGGATCCGGTACGGCGCCGGCGGTGCGCTGCTGTCCCAACGACTGGCGCATGCAGTGCTCCTGCGGATGGAGGCTGCCGGGGAGTCACCCGACGACCGGGTGCAGGACGCGGTGGCGCGCTCGCGGCCGGTGCGGGCGTGGTGCAAGCAGGTGTGGCCCGCCGTCGACCCGGTGCGGGTCGTGTTCCGGCTGCTGGGCGACCGTGCCTTCCTGGCCGAGTGTTCCGACGGGCTGCTGTCGGGCGACGAGCAGCAGCTGCTGGCCTGGCAGCACGCGGCACGGGGCCGCGGGTCGGCGCCGTGGTCGCTCGGCGATGCGGTGCTGGTGGACGAGGTCGCCGACCTGGTCGAGCGGCAGGCCAGCCGCGGCCACGTGGTGCTGGACGAGGCGCAGGACCTGTCCCCGATGATGCTGCGTGCGGTGGGGCGCCGCTGCTCCACCGGCTCGGCCACGGTGCTCGGTGACCTGGCCCAGGCGACGACGCCGTGGGGCGCCTCCAGCTGGCCGGAGGCGCTCGAGCACCTCGGCAAACCGGCTGCCCTCGTCGAGGAGCTGACCCGCGGCTTCCGGGTGCCGGCCGACGTCATCGCTTTCGCGGCGCGGCTGCTGCCGGTGGCGGCGCCGGGACTCGCGCCGCCGACCTCGGTGCGCCGTGGCAGCGGCGCCCTGGACGTACGCCGCTGCCGCGATGCGGTGGCCGAGGTGGGTGTGGCCACCCGGACGGTGTTGGCTCGCGCGGGGTCGGTCGGCGTGGTGGTGCCGGACGCGGCGGTCCGGGCGGTCACAGCGGCGCTCGACGCTGCGGGCGTCGCGCATGTGGTGCTCGGCGCCGATGAGTCCGCCGACGCGCTCGACGCCCGCGTCGACGTGGTGCCCGCGACGCTGGCCAAGGGCCTGGAGTTCGACCATGTGGTGCTGCTCGAACCCGCCGACATCGTCGCCGGCGAGGTCGAGCGGGTCGTTGGGGTCCGTCGGCTCTACGCCTGCCTGACCCGGGCGGTCAGCTCGCTGAGCGTGGTGCACACCCGTCCGCTGCCCGACCCGCTCGCCGGCTGAACCCTGCCGCGGTCAGGCCAGCGCCGGCCGTTCGAGCAGCAGCGAGCCCGCGTCGGCGTCCAGCCGGGCCGGCACACCCAGCGGCAGCGGCCGGTTGTCCGCAATGTGGCCCACCGGGACGCCGGCAGCGACCGGCACACCCAGATCGCCCAGCCGGTCACGTAGCACCGCATCGACGCTGACCTCGGCGGCGTCGCCGAACGACCCCGCCACCACACCGCGGACGCCGTCGAACCAGCCGGTGCGCCGCAGCTGGGTCAGCATCGCGTCGATCCGGTACGGCTCTTCGCCGACGTCCTCCAGCACGACGATCCCGCCGCGGGCGGGCCGAGACGTCCGCGTGCCGAGCGCCGACGTCAGCAGCCGCAGGTTGCCGCCGGTGAGCACGCCCGACGCCGAGCCGCCGACCAGCATGCGCAGCGGAACCCCGGCGAACGGGTCCAGCATGTCGTCGGGTTCGAACAGCAGCCGCCGCAGCCTGTCAGCCGCCGCGGGCGTGGCCTCCCCGAGGGAGGTGACTACCGGGCCGTGGAGGCTGACCAGTCCCAGCCGCCCGTTGACGAGCTCGTGCAGCGCGGTCACGTCGGAGAAGCCGATCAGCAACCGCGGTCCGGCAGCGGCCATCGCGGCGTGGTCGAGCAGGTCGACCAGCCGGTGGCTGCCGTAGCCACCTCGCGCACACCACACCGCCGTGACCCGGGGGTCGGTCCACGCCGACTCCAGGTCGGCGGCGCGCTCGGCGTCGGAGCCGGCCAAGTGCTTGAGCCTGTCGTGCCGCGCCAGCACGTGCGCCCCCAGGCGCACCCGCAGCCCCCAGCCGCGCAGCACCTCCACCCCGCGGTCGAGCCGCTCGGCGCGCACCGGTCCGGCGGGTGCCACCACCGCCACCTCGTCCCCGGCTCGCAGCCGCCGTGGGCGGAGCAGCGGCTGTCCGGGTTTGCGGCGATCGGTGGTCTGCAGCCGTCGCACCCGCAGCCCGGCCCGGGCCAACCGCCGCACCAGCTCGCGGCTGCTGACTGGCTGGGCGCCTGCGGAGACGATGACGTCGTACGCCTCGGCCGGCACGTCATAGTGGTCCCGGTCGAACGCCTGGCGGGGCATGCCGAGCCCCGCGGCGAAGGTGTGCAGCTCGGCCACCGACGTGTCACTGACCAGGTGCGACCACAACCGCCCGTGCGCAGGCCAGGCCGGCGGGTCGACAAGCAGGGCCACGCCGCCCATCATCGTGCACTGCGACAGGATCGCGGCCATGGGACCTGCCGGCGAGCTGCGCCGTCGCTGGCGTCTGCTGGTGCCGGAGACGCAGGCCAGCGCCGCGTTGGGTGCGGCGTTGCTCGAACGCTGGGCGGAGCCGCACCGGCGCTATCACGACCAGCGGCACCTGCTCCAGGTGCTCGAGGCCGTCGACCTGCTGACCGAAGAGGTCGGCGACCCGACCGCGGTGCGACTGGCTGCGTGGTTCCACGACGCGGTGTACGCGGGGCGGCCGGACGACGAGGACCGTTCTGCGACGTTGGCGATGACCGAGCTGCCCACCCTGGGGGTCGACGGGGACGTGGTCGGCCGGGTCGCCGGGCTGGTGCGCATGACCCGGCACCACGACCCCAACGCTGACGACCTCGACGGCTGCGTGCTCAGCGACGCCGATCTCGCGGTGCTCGGCTCGACGCCGGACCGGTACCGCGCCTATGTGCGTGCTGTCCGCCAGGAGTACACGCACGTGAGCGACGAGGCGTTCCGTGCCGGTCGCGCCGACGTGCTGCGGGCCTTGCTCGCCCAACCGCAGCTGTTCCGCACCCGGCTCGGACGGGCGCAGTGGGAGGCCCCCGCGCGGCGGCAGTTGCACGCCGAGCTGGCGAAGCTCACGGGCTCGACGGGCTCGACGGGCTAGTGGCGCGCACGGCGCGCGGCGAGCTCGTCGTCGAGCAGCAGCCGCCACGAGCGGACGAGCCCCGCGTCGACGTGCGCCTTGGTCCACGACCGGCCGGTCCGCACCGCGCTCGCAACATGGACGCCGGCGACGTGGGCACGCAGCAGCCACGGGACATGGTCGGGCCGTACGCCGCCGGCGACGAGCAGGCGGCGGGCGACCGCCGGGTCCCGGGCCAGCTCGAGCAGGTGCTCGTGGCCGCGCTCAGCGTCAACTGATGATCCGGCCGACCAGACCGCGTCGACACCTGGCAGCCCGAGGACGTGCCGCCAGGACCGTTGATGCTCCAGGGTCCGGTCGATCGCACGCGAGAACGTCCACGGGCAGGGCAGCTGCTCACCCAGGGCCGTGGCCAGCTCCACGTCGATCTCGAGCTGGTCGGTGGCGAAACCGGCGACCACCCCCTCGGCACCGGCGGCGACGTACTCCCCCGCGAGGCCGACCATCTGGACGAGCCCGGCACCGGTCGTGGTGTCGCCACGATCATCGTCCGCAGGCAGCCTCAGCAGCGCCCGTACCGGCATCCCACTGGCTCGGGACACGTCGGCGACGATCGCCGGATCGGGCGCGTGGGAGCGGTGTTCGCCCATGGCCACGACCACGAGCCGGTCCGCCCCGCCCTCGGCGGCCGCCTCGGCGTCGGCGCGGTGCAGCACGCGCACCTCGAGCACGGGGTCGGCCACGCTGCGATCATCGCCGACGCTGGCAAGATCGTGGGCGTGACACCACGAGAGGCACTGCTCCAAGCGCGGGCCCTGGTGCTGCATGACCTGCAGGCGCGTGGCCTGGCAGACGCAGTCTCGGTCTCGATGCTGGAGTCGGCGTTGGCCGGGCGCGGCTGGTGGGTGGACCAGTGGGCCGACGGCGTCGCCTATGTCGGCGGTCTGGTGGCCCAAGACGTGCAGGACTCCCTGTTCGACAAGGCCACCCGCTGGCCGCTGTGCACAGATTGCGCGGTGGCCGTGGAGCACGCGTTGCGCGTCGAGCCGGAGCTCGGCGCCGACCCGCACTGGGTGTGCGAGGAGTCCGCCAGCGTCGTCGCGCGGGTCGGGGCGCTCTGACCGGACGTCGGCCCCCGCCGCACGGGATGTGCGCGGAGGCTCTCGACGTACTCACAGCGAGTGTGACTCACATCCGACGCGTGCACACCGAGAGGCACCACGTCGGTCACCGTCGAAGCAACCGGCGCACGACCCAGAACACCACGAGGACGCCGAGCGCATACGGTCCGTAGCGACGGGCCAGCAACGGCAGCACCGTGCTACCGAGGTCGAGCGCGACCTCCGCCGACGATGCCTTCGTCGCCTCGGGCCGGGTCGCGTCAGCGGGCGTGGGCTGCGGCTCCGGCTGCGGCACGGGCTCAGGCTGCGGCACGGGCTCGGGCTCCTCGACGGGCGCCGCGGTGAGCTCGGTGGTGAGGCAGTCGACGAACTTGCCGAGCAGCTTGTCGCTCACGTCCTGCATCAGCCCGCGGCCGAACTGCGCCGGCTTGCCGGTGACGGCGAGGTCGGTGCTCACCTCGACCGCGGTGCCCTCGCCGTCCGGGCTCAGCACCGCACGGACCTTGGCCGCGGCGGTCCCGTTGCCGCGCTTGTCCTTGCCCTTGGCCTCGAACCGAGCGGTGTGGGTGTCCTCGTCACGCTCCACGAACGTCCCGGTGCCGCTGTACTGCAGCGAGACCGGCCCCAGCTTGACCTTGACCGTCCCGGCGAAGTCGTCGCCGTCGACCGACGTCAGGGCAGCGCCGGGGAAGCACGGCGCCACCTTCTCCAGGTCGTTGAACATCGCCCACGTCTCGTCGACCGACGCGGGGACGATGAAGCTGTGCTGCAGCTCCATCAGACGCCCGCGGCCGCGAGCACCGCACGGCGGGTCAGCACCGTGGCCAGGTGCCGGCGGTAGGCACCGTCGCCGTTGGTGTCCGACGGTGGCGAGGTCCCCTCCGCAGCCTGTGCGGCGGCAGCGCGGACGGAGGCGTGGTCGGCTGCGGCGCCGACGAGTGCCTGCTCGACCGCGTGCGCCCGCACAGCGGTGGACCCCATGTTGGTCAACGCGACCCGGGCCTCGGCGATGGTGCCTCCCTCGGCCCGTACGGCTGCGGCCACGGCCACGATCGACCACTGCTGGGACACTCGGGTGAACTTCTCGTAGTGCCCGCCCCACCCGTCGTGCGACGGGACGCGGATCTCGACGAGCAGCTC
>JBBSMN010000132.1:0-8583 GCA_038233135.1 Propionibacteriales bacterium | reverse complement strand
CCGACGTAGGCCGCCGGGTCGCCGCCGGTGAGGTGCCGCACCGTCGCGACCATCCCGCCGTGGAACTGGAAATAGTCGTCGGAGTCGGCGATGTCGTGCTCGCGGGTGTCCTGGTTCTTGGCGGCCACCTGGATCCGCCGGAAGGCGGTCTCCATGTCGGGGCGGGCGTCGCGGCCGTCCAGGCCGCGGCCGTACGCGTAGCCGCCCCACACCGCGTACACCTCGGCGAGGTCGGCGTCGGTGCGCCAGGTGCGGGCGTCGATCAGCGGCAGCAGGCCTGCGCCGTACGCGCCCGGCTTGGAGCCGAAGATCCGGGTGGTGGCCCGCCGGCGGTCACCGTGGGAACGTTCGTCCTCGTCGGCGTGGGCACGCACGAAGTTCAGCTCGTGCGGCTCGTCGAGGTCGGCGACCGCGCGGATCGCGTCGTCGAGCATGCCGACGACGTGCGGGAACGCGTCGCGGAAGAAGCCGGAAATGCGCACGGTCACGTCGATGCGTGGCCGGCCCAGCTCGCTCAACCCCACCACCTCGAAGCCGGTGAGCCGCCGCGAGGCGTTATCCCAGGTGGGCCGGACCCCCAGCAAGGCGAGCACCTCGGCGATGTCGTCGCCCTGGGTACGCATCGCCGAGGTGCCCCACACGGTCAGACCCACCGAGCGGGGGTGCGAGCCGGTATCGTCAAGGTAGCGCTGCACCAGCGAGTCGGCGAGCGCGGTCCCGACGTCCCAGGCGTTGCGGGACGGGATCGCCTTGGGGTCGACGGAGTAGAAGTTGCGCCCGGTGGGCAGCACGTTGACCAGCCCGCGGGTCGGGGAGCCGGACGGGCCGGCGGCGATGTAGCGCCCGTCCAGGGCGCGCAGCACGCCGCTCACCTCGTCGGTGGTGCGCTCCAACCGGGGCACCACCTCGGTGGCGGCGAAGCGCAGCACAGCCAGGACGTCGGCCGGGGCGGAGCCGAGCACCTCGGTCACGACCAATGGCGCCTTCTCCGGCTCCCAGCCCGCGGTGTCCATGCCCTGCACGAGGGTGCGGGCCAGCCGCTCGATCAGGTCGACGGCGTCGGCCGCCGACGTCGCCGGACCCTCGCTCAGGTCGGTCAGCGCCGCTGGCACCGCCACCCGGCGCCCCGGCTCAGCGAGCAGGGCCGCCTCGTCCAACCCCACCGAGGCGGCGAGTGCCGCCCGCAGCCCCGGCAGCGCCCCGGTGCGTCCACCCCACACCTGGGCCGCACGCAGGATCGCGAGCACGGTGTCGACCCGCTGCTCGCCGGCCGGTGCCGCACCCAGCACGTGCAGGCCGTCGCGGATCTGGACGTCCTTGATCTCGCACAGGTAGCCGTCGACGTGCAGCACGAAGTCGTCGAAGTCCGCCTCGTCCGGCGCCGCGTCCAGGTGCAGGTCGTGATGCAGCTGTGCGGCGGTGACCAGGGTCCAGATCTGCGCCCGCACCGTCGGGGTCTTGGCCGGGTCGAGCGCCTGCACGGTCGCATACTCGTCGAGCAGCTGCTCGAGGCGGGCGATGTCGCCGTAGGTGTCGGCGCGCGCCATCGGCGGGATCATGTGGTCCACCACCGTGGCGTGTGCTCGCCGCTTGGCCTGGGTGCCCTCGCCGGGGTCGTTGACGATGAACGGGTAGACCAGCGGCAGGTCACCGAGCACCGCGTCCGGCGCGCACTCCGCGGACAGCCCGAGGCCCTTGCCGGGCAGCCACTCCAGCGTCCCGTGCTTGCCCAAGTGCACCACCGCGTCGGCGCCGAACGACTCGTCTAGCCAGCGGTAGGCGGCGAGGTAGTGGTGGCTCGGTGGCAGTTCGGGGTCGTGGTAGATCGCCACCGGGTTCTCGCCGAAGCCGCGCGGCGGCTGCACCAGCAGCACCACGTTGCCGAACCGCAGCGCGGCCAGCACGATCTGCGCCTGCTCGCCACTCCCGTCGATGTAGAGCGAGCCGGGCGGCTCACCCCACTGGCGCACCACCGACTCGCGCAGCGCCGGCGGCAGGTCGGCGAACCAGCCGGCGTAGTCGGCCTGCGGCACCCGCAGCGGGGCCGCCGCGAGCTGGTCCTCGGTGAGCCACTCGACATCGTGGCCACCGGCAGCGATCAGCCGGTGGATCAGCTCGTCGCCGTCCTCGGGGAATCCTTCCCCCAGGTCGTAGCCGGCCTCCCGCAGCGCCCGCAGCAGCACGACCGCGGACGCGGGGGTGTCCAGCCCGACGGCGTTGCCGACCCGGGCGTGCTTGGTCGGGTACGACGAGAGCACGAGCACCAGCCGCCGGTCGGCGACGGGCGTGTGCCGCAGGCGGGCGTGCCGCAGCGCCGTACCGGCCACCCGTGCTGCCCGCTCCGGGTCGGCGACGTAGACCGGCACGTCACCGTGCGAGGCGGTGTCGGTCTCCTTGAACGAGAACGGCACGGTGATCAGCCGGCCGTCGAACTCCGGTATCGCCACCTGCATGGCGGCGTCCATCGGGGTCAGCGCCGCGGCGGATGTCTCCCACACCGCCCGCGACGTGGTCAGGCACAGACCCTGCAGCACCGGCACGTCCAGTGCGGACAGGGCCCCCACGTCCCACTCCTCGTCGGCACCGCCGGCCACCACGTCGCTGGCGGTGGCCCTGGTGGTCCCGCCCGCGGCGAGGACGGTGACAACGAGCGCGTCGACGTCACGCAGCAGGTCGAACACGCCGGCGTCCGCCGCCCGCAGCGACCCGCAGAAGACCGGCAGGGCATTGCCGCCCGCCGCCTCGATGGCGTCGGCAAGGGTCTCGACGAAGGCGGTGTTGCCGGCCAGCGCGTGCGCCCGGTAGAAGACGATCCCGACGGTGGGTCGGTCTGCGCGGCGTACGCGGTCGCCGTGCACGCCGTACGCCGGGGTGGGTCGCGGCGGGTCGAAGCCCTCACCGGTCAGGCGCAGCGTGTCGGACAGGAACCCGGCCAGCTGGGCCAGGTTGTCCGGGCCGCCCTCACGCAGGTACGCCAGCGTCTCGGTGGCGACCCCGCCCGGCACCGTCGAGACGGCCATCAGCTCGGCGTCGGGCGTCTCCTCACCGCCGAGCACGACCACCGGCAGCCCGCTGTCGAGGACCGCACCGAGACCGTCAGCCCAGGTGGCTCGACCACCCAGCAGCCGCACGACGACACACCAGGCACCGTCGAGCAGCGAGGGCACGTCGGCCGCGGCGGTGCGCGCCGGGTTGGCGGTGCGCCAGCCTGCCGTGCTGGCCTGGGCGGCGAGCAGGTCGGTGTCGGCGGTCGACAGCAAGACAATCGCTGGGTCACTCACTGGGTCACTCACTGGGTCACTCACTGGGTCACTCACTGGGTCACTCACTGGGTCACTCACTGGGGGGCTCCAGGAGGGATGAACGGCAGATCGACGGGCGCGCCGCCACCGTCCAGCAGGGCGAGCAGTGCCCCGGTGTCGAGGTGGCCGGCGACCAGGTCACCCAGCAGGTCGAGGCGGCGCTCGCGGACCTCGGCGAAGCAGACGTCGTCGGCGGGCACGAACCGCCGTCCCGCGGCGAGCGCCACGTCGCTCAGGAAGGCCCGCCGGAAGCCGTCGTTCTCGAACGTGCCGTGCCAGGTGGTGCCGCGCACGGCACCGGCGGCGCACCCGTCCAGGAACGGCTCGCCGGCCTCGACGGTCACGATCCCGTGATGGATCTCGTAGCCCTCGACCGGCTGCCCGTACGCGGTGCCCCGAGGTCGGCCGAGCACCTTGTCAGCGCCGAACCGGACCACCGTCGCCAGCAGTCCGAGCCCGGGGACCACACCGGCCCGGCTCTCCACGTCGTCGTGGATCTCGCGGCCGAGCAGCTGGTATCCCCCACAGATCCCCAGCACCGGCAGCCCCCGTGCGGCCCGGTCGGCCAGCGCGACATCCAGGCCCTGCTCGCGCAGCCAGGCCAGGTCGCCCACGGTGGCGCGGGTGCCGGGCACGACCACCAGGTCGGCGTCGAGCAGCTGCTCCGGCCGGGTGGCGAACGCGACGACGACGCCCGGCTCGGCGGCGAGCGCGTCGGCGTCGGTGAAGTTGCTGATGTGCGGCAGCCGCACGACTGCGACCCGCAGCGTGTCCTCCCCACGCGGCGGCGACGGCTCGCAGCCCCGCTCGGCGGCGAGGTCGAGGGAGTCCTCGACGTCGAGCCACAACCCGCCCGACCACGGCAGCACGCCTAGCACCGGGCGGCCGGTGAGGTCGTGCAGCTGCGCCAGACCGGGGGCGAGGAGCCGGTCGTCGCCGCGAAACTTGTTGACCACGAAGCCTGCGACCAGCCGTTGGTCGGCCGCCGACAGCAGTGCGAGCGTGCCGTACATGGAGGCGAACACCCCGCCGCGGTCGATGTCACCGACCACGATCACCGGCAGGTCGGCGGCCCGCGCCAGCCCCATGTTGGCGATGTCGCGGTCGCGCAGGTTGATCTCGGTGGGGCTGCCCGCGCCCTCACAGACCACCACGTCGAACCGCGACCGCAGGTCGGCGAGGCACTCGAGGACCGTCCGGTGCAGCCGGGGCTTGAGCTCGCGATAGCTCAGCGCGTCGACCTCGGCCACCGGCCGGCCGAGCAGCACCACCTGGCTGCTGCGGTCGCCGCCGGGCTTGAGCAGCACCGGGTTCATCGCCGCCTCCGGCTCCACGCCGGCGGCAGCCGCCTGCATCGCCTGGGCCCGTCCGATCTCCGCGCCGTCGCGGGTGACCATCGAGTTGAGCGACATGTTCTGCGCCTTGAACGGCGCGACCTTCACCCCCTGGCGGGCCAGCCAGCGGCAGATGCCCGCGGTCACGACGCTCTTGCCCGCGTCCGATGTGGTCCCGGCGACCAGGAGCCCACCGCTCATGCCGTGCTCCCGGCTGGCCGGTCCAGCAGCCACGCAGTCGCCACCGCCAGCACCAGCGCCGCCTGCCCCACGTGGCGGGACAGCCGGACCGTACGGGCGATGTCGTCGGGCTGCGGGGACGGACCGTCGCCGAGCGGGCCGCGGGTCTCCAGCCGCTCGCCATAGCGGTTGTCGCCACCCAGACGCAGGTCGAGTGCCCCGGCGAACGCCGCCTCGCAGCGGCCCGCGTTGGGGCTCGGGTGCCGCGCCCCGTCGCGCCGCAGCACGCGCACTGTCGCGACCGGGCTGCCGCCGACGAGGGGTGCCAGGGCCGCGGTGAGCACACCGGTGAGCCGGGCGGGCAGCAGGTTGACGAGATCGTCGAGGCGAGCGGCGGCCCATCCGTAGCGCTCGTAGCGGGGGCTGCGGTGCCCCATCATGGCGTCCAGCGTGTTGACGACGCGGTAGCCCACGAGGCCGGGCACTCCCGCGACGGCTCCCCAGGCCAGCGGCGCGACCACCGCGTCGGAGGTGTTCTCGGCCACCGACTCGACTGTTGCCCGAGCCAGCTCGCCCTCGTCGAGGGTGCGGGCGTCCCGGCTGCACAGGTGGGCCAGGCGCGGCCGCGCACCGGGGAGGTCACCGGCAGCCAGCAAGTGCTGCATCGCGGTGGCCTCGTGCAGCAATGTCGCCCCGCCCAGCACGGCCCAGGTGGTCGCGGCCGTCAGTGTGACCCGCGGGCCCGCGGCCGGACCGACGCGCTCAGCCGCCACCGCAACGGCCGCAGCGGCGCCGACCCACCCGAGCACGACCACGACGCCACGGCGGCGGGAGTGGGCCCAGACGTGGGGCTCGACCGCGGCGACCGTACGCCCGAAGGCTGCGACCGGGTGACCCCCGCGCGGGTCACCGAGCAGCGCGTCGAGACCGGCGCCGAGCAGCAGCCCGAGCGCGCGACCAGACCTGACGGCGCTCACCGTGGAAGCTGGTCGGACGAGCAATCGACAACGTCATGGAGCGTGCACCCCGGCAGCGAGCAGCGCATGAGTGACCGAGCCTTCCTCGGGGTGTCCGCGCCCCGGGTTGACGGATCGGCGGCTGGAGTCTCCTGGCTCCCGGATCGTCGTTCCCCTCAGCCTTCCCACCGCTTGCGCGGTCGTGGCTGGTGCGAGGGTCGCTCCCCGGTCACAGTGGCGGGACCGCGTCGGATTCACACCGACTTCCTCGTCTGCCGTCGACGAATGCTCCGAAGCAGACCACACGGGGGAAACGAGCGTCAACCCGGGGTGTGGCGGAGGCCAGGGTACGGCGGACGAGCCGACCGATAGGCCGGATTCTGTCGGTCACCCAGAGGTGACCGTGGCGACCATCCATCTGCGGGTGCCGTCACCGGCACCCTCCTGCGGCCTACCCGCGGACTCGGGCGAGCAGCCCTCGAACGTCCGCGCAGACCGATCGCGAGCGACCGGCCCTCTTGGCCTTGCTCCGGGTGGGGTTTGCCGAGCCACCCCGGTCGCCCGGGGTGCTGGTGGCCTCTTGAACCACCGTTTCACCCTTGCCCGCACCACCGGCAATGGAGCACCGGCAGCCGCTGGCGGTCTGCTCTCTGTGGCACTGTCCCGCGGGTCACCCCGGGTGGGTGTTGCCCACCACCTCGCTCTGTGGAGTCCGGACCTTCCTCGACGCGACATCCGGGGACGCACGCCGCGGTCGCCTGGCCGGCTCGTCCGCGCGGCAAGCCTAGCCTGCCGCGCGCGCCACACCCTGGCGGCCCCGCGCCACGTTTACGTGGCGCGTGTCGGGCTGGCGCGTCACTCCGGCGCGTAGGAGAATGTGCGCAGCACGCCCACACCGTCTGGCCACCACTGGGTCACCGTGAGCGACGCCGGTGCCAGCTGCATGCGATGCATCATCGGCACCGGCGCGTCCAGGGCCTGGCGCACGATCGCCTTGATCGGCGTGACATGGCTGACCACGAGCACCGTACGGCCGGCATGCTCGACCAGGAGCGCACGCAGCGCACGGCCCACCCGCTCGTCGACGGCGCGAAGGCTCTCGCCGCCCGGGGGATGCACGGTGTCGTCGCCGAGCCAACCGGTCAGGAGGTCCGGCCAGCGCTGCTGCACCTCGACGAACGACAGCCCGTCCCAGTCGCCGAACGCAGCTTCGGCCAGGTCATCGACGACCCGGACCGGGAGCCCAAGGACGTCGGCAGCGATCTGTGCGGTCTGCTGGCAGCGCGCCAGCGGGGAGCTCACGATCGCGTCGACGGGGCCGACTCCGTCGAGACCCACCTCGCCGCCCCCGGATGCTCGTCGCCCCAGCCAGCCGGCAGCCCGCTGCGCCTGAGCCTGCCCGCGCTCGGTGAGACCCGGGTCGCTGCCACCGGAGCCGCAGAACAGCTTGGCCTCGGTGCTGGCCGTCACCCCGTGGCGGAGCAGCACGACGCTGGTCGGGACGGCCTGCATCCGGTCCCACCACCCCACCAGGGGGTCCCCCCTGGAACCGGTGTCCCCGGCGGCCGGCTCCCCAACGGCCGGCTCCCCGGCAACCGGCTCGATCTCGTCGACCGCGCGGGCACCCTCGTCCCGCTTCCCGTCCAGCACCGCGTTGAGCAGCCGGTCGGCGGCGCCGTTCTCGGCGCGGGGCACCCAGGTCCACACGGTGCCAGCCGGGACGAGACACCTGGCCCGCACCGCCAGCGACCGCATGTCGGGGTGCTTGACCTTCCACCGCCCGGCCATCTGCTCGATCACCAGCTTGGAGTCCATCCGCACCTCGACGGCCGCCCCGGACGCGTACGCGGCGACCAGCTCGAGACCGGCGATCAGGCCGCGGTACTCGGCGACGTTGTTGCTGGCTGTCCCGATCGTCTCGGCCGCCTCGGCCAGCACCCGGCCGGAGTCCCCGTCCCGGATGAGCGCGCCGTACGCCGCCGGCCCCGGGTTGCCACGGGCCCCACCGTCGGCCTCGACGACGACCCGGCGGACGGGCTCGCTCACACGCCGGACTCGGCGGTGCGCACGAGCAGCCGGTTGCACTCCGGGCAGCGCAGCACGGCGTCGGCCGGTTCGGCGGCCAGCTCGCGGAGGTCGGCGGCGTTGAGCTCCAGGCGACAGCCCTCGCACCGGCGCTGGTACAGCACGGCAGCACCGACCCCGCCCTGCTGGATGCGGATCTTGTCGTACAGTGCCAGCAGATCGGCGGGCACGAGCCCGACCGTGCGCTCCCGCTCGGAGCCGGCCAACGCCGCCTGCCGGTCCAGGTCGGCGACGGCCGTGTCGCGTGCGGCGGTGGCCGCCGCAAGCTCGGCCTCAACATCTGCCGACTCGGTCTCGGCGGCGGACAGCTCGGTGCGCGCCTGCTCCAGCTGCTCCATCACCTCGAGCTCGGCGTCCTCCAGCACGGAGATCCGCCGGTCGAGGGTGTCGATCTCGTGCTGCAGCCGCTGCAGCTCCTTGGGTGACCCGACCGCCCCGGAGTCGAGCCGTTCCTGGTCCCGGACGCGACGGGTGCGTACCTGCTCGACGTCGCGGTCTGCCTTCTTGACGTCACCCTCGATGTCGCTGACCGACGTACGCGCCAGGCCCAGTCGAGTGGACAGCGCGCCGCGCTGGGCCAGCAGCTCCTCGACCCGCACGGCCTCGGGCAGCGTGCGCCGTTGATGTGCCAACCGGTCCAGCCGGGCGTCGTGGCCCTGCACGTCGAGCAGCGCGTGCTGGGCGGTGGCGTCGGCTCTCAGTGCAGGCTCCTCGGTGTCGCTGGTG
>JBBSMN010000131.1:0-8633 GCA_038233135.1 Propionibacteriales bacterium | reverse complement strand
TGCGACCGGACGGACGCGATCGACCAGGTGGGCCAGGCCGGGCAGCCGGGTGTCGCTGACCAGGAACGGGCCGACGAGGTCTGCGTACCACGCGGTCCGGTACCCACCGTGCGCCTCGACGGCGGCGGGGAGTGGGGCGTTGCCGGGTGGGAAGATCGCCGCGTCGTCCACGAGTCCGAGGAGGCTCGCCGGGATGCCAGCCGGGATTGACACGTCGGCGAGGCTAGCCGATGGTGCTGGCGTCGAGCCGTTGCCCGAGGAGGCACCGATGACCCACTACCAGCAGATCGGCGAGGTGCCGCCCAAGCGGCACACCCAGTTCCGCGACGCCGAGGGCAGGCTTCGCCACGAAGAGCTGATGGGCGAGGAGGGCTTCTCCTCGGACTCGTCGCTGCTCTACCACCGCGGCGTGCCGTCGGCGATCGTCGCCAGCCAGGAGTGGAGCCTGCCCGACCTCGCCGCCACGGCCAACCATCCGCTAAAGCCGCGCCACCTGCGCTTGCACGACCTGTTCGACGACAACGAGCCGAAGGCGCTCGACCCGGTGACCGGCCGCCGGCTGGTGCTCGGCAACGGCGACGTGCGCATCAGCTACGTCGTCGCGGGTGAGACCTCTCCGCTCTACCGCAACGCGGTGGGCGACGAGTGCGTCTTCATCGAGGCCGGCGGCGGTCTGGTGGAGACGGTCTTCGGGACCATCGCCTACCGCGGCGGCGACTATGTGCTGGTGCCGCGAGCCACCACCCACCGCTGGCTCCCCGACACCGCCGCCGGGCCCACCCGGGCGTTCGCGATCGAGGCCAACAGCCACATCGCGCCGCCGCGGCGCTACCTCTCGCGCTACGGCCAGCTGCTCGAGCACTCGCCGTACTGCGAGCGCGACCTGCACGGACCCACCGAGCCGCTGCTGGTCGACGACACCGACGTCGAGGTGCTGGTCAAGCACCGCGGCAACGGCCCGAGCGGGCTGGTCGGGACCCGGCTGACCTACGCCACCCACCCGTTCGACGTGGTCGGGTGGGACGGCTGCATGTATCCCCACACCTTCAACGTCGCGGACTTCGAGCCGATCACCGGGCGGGTGCACCAGCCGCCGCCCGTGCACCAGGTGTTCGAGGGGTCGGGTTTCGTCGTGTGCAACTTCTGCCCCCGCAAGGTCGACTACCACCCGCTCGCGGTCCCGGTGCCGTACTTCCACTCCAACGTGGACTCCGACGAGGTGATGTTCTACGTCGACGGCGACTACGAGGCGCGCAAGGGCTCCGGCATCGACCGGGGGTCGATCTCGCTGCACCCCGGGGGATTCGCCCACGGCCCGCAGCCGAGCGCGATCGAGGCGGCGCTGGGTGCCGACTACTTCGACGAGCTGGCCGTGATGGTCGACACCTTCCGCCCGCTGGAGGTCGGCGAGGGCGGCTCGGCCTGCGAGGACGCGTCGTACGCCTGGACCTGGGCCGCCGACCAGAGCTGAGGGGATCTGCTGCCGGCGGCCTTCCGACTGGCGACCGTGTGTGATCAAACAGACACACGGTGCGAAAGTTGAGAATTTCCGGCATTTTTACCCAACTCGCGCGTCGGCAGGCACGAAGCGGCTGTGACGACGGTCACCGGACCGCCGTCCCCGCGGGTGTCCCCACGGGTCGCTACGTTGAAAGGAGCGCAGCGATGCGCCCACCCACCGGCACACGCCGGACAGCAGTCGCACTGACGGCCCTCGGGGGTGTCCTCGTCACGACCGGTCTGATCGGTCTCGGCGGCCAGGGGGCATCGGCCTCCAGCCACCGGGAGGCACCGGTGATCTCCGGCCTGCCGCAGTACGACAACACCGACACCTACGCCTTCACCAGCCCCGACCGGCGCAAGAAGGTGACGATGATCGCCAACTGGCTCCCCTTCTCCGAGCCGGCCGGCGGGCCGAACTTCTACGCGTTCGCCACCGATGCGCGCTACAACATCAAGGTCGACAACGACGGCGACGCGACGCCGGAGCGTACGTTCCAGTGGACGTTCAAGAACAACTACCGCACCAAGGACACGTTCCTCTACAACACCGGCGCGGTCACCAGTATCAACGACCCCGACCTGAACTTCTACCAGACGTTCACGCTCAAGAAGATCACGCCGAAGCGCACGAGCGTCATGCTCAAGAACGGTCGGGTCGCGCCCTCGTTCGTCGGTGACGCCTCGATGCCCGACTACGCCAAGCTCCGCGACCAGGCCATGCGGTGGAACGGGCCAGCGGCCAACTCCGGCCGGGTCTACGCCGGCCAGGCCGAGGACCCGTTCTTCCTCGACCTGCGGGTGTTCGACCTGCTCTACGGCGGCGACCTGTCCGAGGTCGGTGACGACACGCTCGCGGGCTTCAACGTCAACACCGTCGCGTTGCAGATCAACAAGAAGGCCCTGGCCAAGGGGTTCAACCAGCAGCGGAACCCCATCGTCGGCATCTGGTCGACCACCGACCGCCGCGCCGCCGACGGCTCGGTCCGCCAGGTTTCGCGCCTCGGCGCACCGCTGGTCAACGAGGTGGTCATCCCGCTCAAGGACAAGGATCGGTTCAACGCCTCCCAGCCGTCCGGTGACGCCCAGTTCCTCGACTACGTCACCAAGCCCGAGCTGCCCCAGCTGATCGAGGCGATCTACGGCATCCCGGCGCCCGACGAGCCCAGGGACGACCTGGTGTCGGTGTTCCTCACCGGCGTGGACGGCCTGAACCAGCCCGAGGGTGTCGCGCCCAGCGAGCAGCTGCGGCTGAACATGTCGACGCCGGTGTCGAGCAACCCGAACCGGCTCGGCGTCATCGGTGGAGACAACCAGGGCTACCCCAACGGCCGCCGGCTGGGTGACGACGTCGTCGACATCTCGCTGCAGGTGGTGGAGGGCGAGCTCGTGGGCAACCCCAACGACCTCGGCGACGGTGTGAACACCAACGACGTCGAGTTCGGTGACACCTTCCCGTACGTCGCGCTGCCGACGTCCGGGTCGGACACCACGCCGCACAACGGCTCGACCGGGGCCACCCCGCTCACCGGTGGCAACGTGCCGACCAACCCGACCGCGGGACCGTCGGCACTGCCGGTGCTCCCGCTGTCGGCGATCGCGTTCGGCCTGCTGGTCGTCGCTGGCGGTGTCGTGGTGTGGACGAAGCGCCCGACCGGCGCCCCGTCCGCGGCCTGACGTAAACGAGATCGCACCACCGCCGGCTCCGGGCCGGCGGTGGTGCGACTCACCCCCTCACGCGTTAAGGAACACCCGTTATGCGACGCACCCTCGTGCTGGTGCTGGCCGCGACCCTCGTAGGCGCAGTGCTGGCGGTCTCCGGTGCGTTCGCGATCGTCGGTGACACCGCCGACACCCGCCGTCCCGCGGCCCGCCCCGATGCCGACCCGACGGCGCTGGCAACCGCGACCGACCTCGGCGCGACCATCACTGCTCTCCAGGAGCGGCTGCGTGACCAACCGCGCGATGCCGGCTCGTGGGCCACGTTGGGGATCGCCTACGTCGAGCAGGCTCGGGTCACCGGCGACCCTACGTACTATCCCAAGGCAGCCGGGGTGCTGCGGCGCTCGCTGCAAACCCAGCCCGAGGACAACGCGCCCGCGCTGGCCGGGCGCGCAGCGCTGGCCGCCGCTCGACATGACTTCTCCGCCGCGCTGCGCCAGGCCCGGGCCGCGCTGCGCATCGACCCCTACCAGCTGGGCGCGTTGTCGATCCGCGTGGACGCGCTGACCGAGCTGGGCCGCTACGGCGCCGCCCTCAGCGCACTGGAGCAGGCAGACCACCGCCGGCCGAGCCTGCAGATCTTCGCCCGCTATTCGTACGCCCGCGAGCTGCGTGGCGACGCAGGTGCGGCGGTCGCCCTGCTGGACCGCGCCCTTGCCAGCGCGTCGACCCCCGCCGACCGGGCCTTCCTGCTCACCCTGCGCGCCGACCTCGACCGCAAGGCCGGTCGGCTGGACGCCGCTGAGCGGGCACTAGGTGACGCCGTGGACGGCGACCCCGGCAACCTGGCCGCGCAGGCGTCGCAGGCCCGGCTGGCCGTGGCCCGCGGCGACCTCGAGCGCGCCGAGCGGCTGTGGCGCGGGCTGGCCGAGCGGGCGCCGCTGCCGGCGTACGTGCTGGAGCTCGCGGAGCTCTACGAGGCAACCGGCCGGCCTGGGCGGGCACGGGCGCAGTACGCCGTGCTCGAGGCCACGGCCCGGCTGGCCCGCGGCAACGGGGTCGACACCGGTGTGGAGGTTGCGCGGTACGAGGCTGACCACGGCTCGCCGACCACGGCGCTGCGCGCGGCCAGGGCCGCCTGGTCGGCCGCACCCAGCATCTGGTCGGCCGACGCGCTGGCGTGGTCGCTGCACCGTACCGGTCGAGATGCGGCCGCCCTGCGTTATGCGCGGCAGGCCACCCGGCTCGGCACCGACGACGCGATGCTGTGGATCCACCGCGGTGGTGTCGAGCTGGCGCTCGGCGTGGGCTCGGCAGCCGCTCATCTGCGCCGCGGGCTCGCGGCCGACCCCGGGCTGTCGCCCTGGCAGGCGGACCAGGCCCGGCGCCTGCTCGCCGCCGCGACCCGCTGACACCGCCCGGCGCCTCGCGGCGCCGCCGGCCGGACGCGATCAGGTCGAGGGCAGGTCCCCGCGCGTGCTGATGCCCGCCGCCGACCAGGCCTCGAAGGTCTCGTGCACCCGGTCGGGTGCGACCGCGGCGGTGAGGTCGAGCAGCACCTCGGTGCGGAAGCCGGAGGAGGCGGCGTCCAGCGCGGTCGCCCGTACGCAGTGGTCGGTCGCGAGCCCGCACACGTCGACCTGGTCCACCCCCCGGGCCTGCAGATAGTGCGCCAAGGGCTCGCCCTGGGCATCGCGGCCCTCGAAGCCGGAGTACGCGGCGGTGTGCTCGCCCTTGCGGAAGACCGCGTCGAACGGCCGCGGCTGCAGCGCGGGGTGGAACTCGACCCCGGTCTCGCCGACCACGCAGTGCACCGGCCACGAGTCGACGAAGTCGGGGTTGGCGGAGAAGTGGTCGCCGGGGTCGATGTGGTGGTCCAGCGTGGCGACGACCACCCCATAGCGGGTGTGGTCCCGGTCGGCCAGCAGCTCACCGATGCGCCCGGCCACCGCCGCACCTCCGGCGACGGCCAGCGAGCCGCCCTCGCAGAAGTCATTCTGCACATCGACCACCACCAGCGCACGTGTCATGGGCGCTCCTCCCTATCGGTCTCGTAGACGGTCGGCAGCACCGGCTCGCCGCGGGACAGGTGCGACGCCGCCATCGGCAGCTCCGAGCGTGCGCGCAGGTGCCGGGCTCGCGCCTCGGCCAGCGGCTCGTGCCACACCCGCTCGCCGGCGTGTACGAGGTCGACCAGCAGCGGGCGGTCGTTGCCGTCGTCCAACGGCATGCGGCCAACACCGATCACCTCGGCCTCGGCCACCTTGTCCGCGTCAAGGTGCCGCAGCGCCCACTTGCGGCCGGCCACGGTCGCCTTGGCCGGGCTGTTCTTGGCCACCCCGACCACGGGAGCGTCGGCCGCGTCCGACTCGCCGCGCGCGACCAGCTTGTAGACGAAGCCGCAGGTGGGGTGCCTCGAGCCGGTCACCAGCGAGGTGCCGACGCCATAGCCGTCCACCGGCGCGACCGCCAGGGCTGCGATGGCGTGCTCGTCCAGGTCACTGGTGACCACGATCCGGGTGTCGTGCGCGCCGAGCCCGTCGAGCTGGCGCCGCACCCGGGTCGCGGTCTGCACGAGATCACCGGAGTCGAGCCGCACCGCGCCGAGCTCGGTGCCGCCCACCTCCACGGCCGTACGTACCGCGGTCTCGACGTCGTAGGTGTCGATGAGCAAGGTGGTGCCGGCGCCCAGCGAGTCGACCTGAGCGGCGAAGGCCTCCCGCTCGGTGTCGTGCAGCAGCGTGAACGCGTGCGCGCTGGTCCCGGTCGTCGGCACGCCGAAGGTCGCCCCCGCCTGTAGGTTGGACGTGGCCGCGAAGCCGGCAAGGTACGCGGCGCGGGCGCTCGCCACCGCCGCCTGCTCGTGCGTACGTCGCGATCCCATCTCGATGCACGGTCGGTCGCCGGCCGCGCAGGTCATCCGGGAGGCGGCCGAGGCGACCGCCGAGTCGTGGTTGAACACCGACAGGGCGAGCGTCTCGAGCAGCACCGCCTCGGCGAACGACGACTCGACCACGAGCACCGGGGAGCCGGCGAAGTACGTCTCGCCCTCGGGATAGCCCCAGATGTCGCCGCCGAAACGGTAGGACGCCAGCCACTGCGCCGTGGGCTCGTCGACCACACCCTGCTCCACCAGCCAGCTGACCTGCTCGTCGGTGAAGCAGAAGCGCTCCAGCTCGTCGAGGAACCGGCCGGTGCCGGCGACCACGCCGTAGCGGCGTCCGGCCGGCAGCTGGCGCGCGAACAGCTCGAACACCGCGTGCCGGTGCGCCGAGCCGGCGCGCAGGGCAGCCTGCAGCATCGTGAGCTCGTACTTGTCGGTGAGCAGGGCGGTAGACCGCACCCCGCCAGCCTACGGAACGGGTGCGCGATGATGGTCACGTGTCCACCGCCCCAGCGCCAGCCGAGGTCCAGCGCCCCGAAAGCGAGGGCGTCGTGCTGACGCAGGTGCCGTGGGTCACGGTGGTGTGGAACGACCCGGTCAACCTGATGAGCTACGTCAGCTGGGTGTTCCGGACCTACTTCGGGCACTCGACCCGCAAGGCCAAGAAGCTGATGATGCAGGTGCACGAGGAGGGCCGGGCGGTGGTCTCCGACGGCTCCCGGGAGGAGATGGAGCGCGACGTGGAGGCCATGCACGGCTACGGGTTGTGGGCGACGTTGGAGAAGGCGTCGGGATGACCAGCGGCTTCAGGCGCTCGCGGGGCGGAGGCGCGCACGCCTACTTCGAGCAGGTCGAGGCGCACATGGTCATGTCCATGGCCGCCCAGATCGTCGAGCTGCTCCGCCACGACGCGCCACCGTCGACGACCCGCGACGACAGTGGTGACCCGCTCGCCGCGGCGGTCGGTCTCGGTGCGAGCGGCCCGCTGCCCCGCCCGGACGACCCGGTGGTGGCCCGGTTGCTGCCCGACGCCTACCGGGACGACGAAGCGGACGCCGCCGACTTTCGCCGCTACACCGAGCCGGGGCTGCGGGACCGCAAGGCCGCCAACGCCTCGGCGGTGATCGCCTCGCTGACCGAGGCCGGCACCGGCACCGACCCCGGCACCGACCCCGACGTCGGCACCGGCTCCGGTGGGCTCGCCGGCGTGGACGTCGAGCTGGACGCCGGCGAGGTGGACGCGTGGCTGCGCTGCCTGACCGACATCCGATTGGCGCTGGGCACCCGGCTTGAGGTCGCCGACGGCGACGAGGCGCACTGGGAGCAGCTGCCCGACGACGACCCTGCCAACGCGATGCATGACGTCTACGACTGGATGGGGTTCGTGCAGGAGACCTTGCTGCGTGCCCTGCGGTGAGGCGCCTGGGCTGAAGCGCCTGGGCTGAGACGCGTCCGCGCCGCCGACCCCGCCGTCGTACGCTTCGACGCGTGCTCACGCTCGACCACTCCACGTACGCGGCGATCGTGGCCCACGCCCGGCGCGACCATCCCGACGAGGCCTGCGGGGTGGTGGCGGGGGCGGCTGGCTCCGACCGTCCCAAGCGGTTCATCCCGATGCTGAACGCCGCCATGAGTCCGACGTTCTACGAGTTCGACCCCGGCGAGCTGCTGCGCCTCTACAAGGAGCTCGACGAGCGGGACGAGGAGCCGGTGGTCATCTACCACTCGCACACCGCGACCGAGGCCTACCCCTCGCGCACCGACATCTCCCTCGCCCAGGAGCCCGGCGCGCACTACGTGCTGGTGTCCACCAGGGACGGTGCGCACGAAGGGGACGAGCCACTGCCGTTGCGATCGTTTCGCATCGTCGACGGTCAGGTGGACGAGGAGGAGGTCCGCGTGGTCGGGGAATGATCCGATCCGGCGCGGCTGTTGCTGCGTACGCGAGCCAGCCCGAGAAACCAAGTCTGGAGAACTGATGTCGATCGAGGTCAAGGTGCCGACGATCCTGCGCACGTACACCGGTGGGGAGAAGGCGGTGAGCGGGTCGGGTGACACTCTCGGCGGCGTGCTCGACGACGTCGAGACCCGGCACTCCGGCATCAAGGCCCGGGTGGTGGACGGCGGCGAGCTGCGCCGGTTCGTCAACGTCTACGTCAACGACGAGGACGTACGCTTCACCGGCGGCCTCGGCACCGACGTCAAGGACGGCGACACGGTCGTGATCCTCCCGGCGGTCGCAGGCGGCTGATGCGTTTCGACTCGCTGCTCGACTCGGTGGGCCAGACCCCGCTGGTCGGGTTGCCGCGGTTGTCCCCGTCGCCGGACGTACGCCTGTGGGCCAAGCTCGAGGACCGCAGCCCGACCGGGTCGGTCAAGGACCGCGCGGCGCTGGCGATGATCACGGCCGCCGAGAAGGACGGCTTGCTGCGGCCGGGGTGCACGATCATGGAGCCGACGAGTGGCAACACCGGCATCTCGCTGGCGATGGCCGCCCGCCTCAAGGGGTACCGGCTGGTGTGCGTGATGCCCGAGAACACCTCGGTCGAGCGCCGCCAGCTGCTGCGCATGTGGGGCGCCGAGATCG
>JBBSMN010000130.1:0-8684 GCA_038233135.1 Propionibacteriales bacterium | reverse complement strand
GGGTCGATCCCGGTCGAGAGCCCGGCGGGCGAGTACCTGATCGGCAACGACGTCCTGCGGCGCGACTTCAACTCCTACGGCGCGCGGCGCGGCAACCACGAGGTGATGATCCGCGGCACGTTCGCCAACATCCGGCTCCGCAACCAGCTGGCGCCGGGCACCGAGGGTGGCTTCACCCGGCTGTTCGCCGCCGATGACACCGACGGGGGCGAGCCCCAGGTCACCAGCATCTACGACGCGTCGGTCGCATACGCCGAGCGCGGGACCCCGCTGGTGATCCTGGCCGGCAAGGAGTACGGCTCGGGCTCGTCGCGCGACTGGGCGGCCAAGGGCACCGCGCTGCTCGGGGTGCGTGCGGTCATCGCCGAGTCGTACGAGCGGATCCACCGCTCCAACCTGATCGGTATGGGCGTGCTGCCGCTGCAGTACCCCGAGGGTGAGAGCGCCGACTCGCTCGGGCTGACCGGCGAGGAGACCTTCGCCGTCAGCGGGATCGAGGCACTGGGCAGCGGAGAGGCACCGCGCACCGTGCACGTCACCGCCACAGGTGCGCACGAGGTCGAGATCGATGCCGTGGTGCGCATCGACACGCCTGGCGAGGCGGCCTACTACCGGCACGGCGGCATCATGCCGTACGTCCTGCGCTCGCTGCGCGGGTGATCGCCGGGCTGGACCTGTGGGTGCTGGGCGTCATCGCGGTCGGCGTCCTGGTCGGTGCCACGGTGCAGGGCATCGTCGGGCTGGGGCTCAACCTGATGACGGCCCCGGTCGTCACCCTGGTGGCCCCCGAGCTCGTGCCCGTCGTCCCGCTGTGGCTGGCGTTGGTCTATCCCTTGGGCGCGCTGCGCCGCGAGTGGGCCGCCGCCGACTTCGCGGGGATGCGCTGGGCGCTGGGGGGACGGGTCCCCGGCACGGTGGTCGGTGTGCTGGTCGTCGCCTGGGCGTCGGACCGGGTGCTCGGGGTGGCCGTCGGGCTGATGGTGCTGCTGGCCGTGCTGCTCACCTGGCGGGCCGTGCGGGTGCCGGTCACGGCCGGCTCGCTCACCTCGGCGGGATTCGTGGCCGGCGTGACCGGGACCGCGACGTCCATCGGCGGTCCGCCGGTCGCCATCGTCTACCAGCATCACGGCGCCGCCGAGATCCGGGCGACGATGGCCGTCTTCTTCAGCGTCGGTGCCTTCCTCAGCCTGCTCGGCCTGGGCGTCGGTGGCCAGCTCGACGTGCGCGACCTGTACGTCGCCCTGCTGTTCACTCCGGTGCTGGTGGGAGGGCACCTGCTGGCGCTCGTGCTGCGGTCCCGGCTGGAGCCCGGCCACACCCGTGCCGCGGTGCTGGCTGTCTGCGCCCTGTCCGGTGCGATCCTGCTCGTCCGAAGCCTCGCCGGCTGAGTCAGCGGGCCCGGGGAGACGAGGGTGCGGCAGGATCGGGGCCGTGACGATCCACTCCGACCACCCGTTCCTCGAGCCCGAGGGGGCCCGTCGTCCGGGTCGGCGCCTGCGCGGGCGACTCGTGGCGCCGGTGACCGTGTGGACCTCCGGTCAGGGTCCGCGCCCGACCGGGCTCACCGTCTCGTCGGTGCTGCTGGCCGACGGGGAGCCCCCACGGTTGCTGGGCCTGCTTGACGAGGAGTCCGACCTGTGGCCGGCGCTGCGAGCAGACGGTCGGGTCGCGGTCAGCGTGCTGGGTCCGGCCGACGTGGCGGTCGCCGACGTGTTCGCGGGGGTGGCCCCGTCGCCGGGCGGCGTCTTCCGCACGGGGGAGTGGCTCGACACCGACTGGGGCCCGGTGCTCCAGGGCCGGTCCTGGGCGGGCGCAGCGCTGGCGGGGCAGCCCCGCACGGTCGGCTGGTCGCTGCTGGTCGAGCTGGAGGTGGCACACGTCCAGCTGGTCGACGACGCGGACGCCCTGTCCTCCCTGCGGGGTCGCTACGTTCCGGTCAGTGGCGCCCGGTGAGGCGCGCATGAGCGCCGGGGTCGCCCCCGCCGGCTGGCCGGCCGGGGTGCGCCCACCGGCGGCACCGGACTGGGAGCAGACCGCCGCCGCCTGGCTGCTCGACCGCTGCCCGCCCGAGTACCGCGGCTACTCCGGGCTGCGCCGCCATCCGGTCGTGTTGGCACGTTTCGCCGTGGTGCACGTGGAGGCCATGCAGGCGGCTGCTCGTCGGGGGGTGAGCGAGACGAGAACGACGCTGCGCGACGTCGCCGACCTCGACGTCATCGAGAAGGCGGTGGCGACCTGGCAGCTGGAGTCCGAGCGGCTGCTGGTGCTCCGCCGCGAGGTCGGCCTCGTCGAGGACGCCCTGCGCGGACGCCGCTTCCGCCCCCGCCTCTGACCCCCCCACCCGCCATCCGTGAGTTTTTGCACCGCGATCCGTGAGTTTCTGCGCGGCCATCCGTGGATTGTTGTCACGCAACCGGGTCGAACCCACGCCGCAGCCGCTCTGCGTACGACTCCGCCTCCGCATCGTCGACGTAGCGGGTCCGCGGCCAGAAGAACCCGCGCAGGCCGTCGCCCTTGGTGCGCGGCACGACGTGGGCGTGCAGGTGCGGCACGCTCTGGCTGACGACGTTGTTGATGGCCACGAACGTCCCCTGGGCGCCGAGGCAGTCATGTACGGCGGCGGCAACCGCCCGGGTGGCTCCGAGGAATGGTCCGAGCATCTCGTCAGGCAGGTCGGTGAGGGTCTCGACATGCAGCCGGGTGACCAGCAGCACGTGCCCCTTGAACACCGGCCGCGTGTCCAGGAAGCCGACGACGCGGTCGGTCTCGAGCACTCGATGGGCGGGTGCGCCGCCCGCGGTGATCCGGCAGAACGGGCAGTCGCGCACCCGCCGCACCGTACGCCGTGACCACAGCCCTCGGATGATCCACCGGGTGGGGCGCATAGACTCGTGCGACTGTGCCGAGGCGGGCAAGAGGGGAGGTGTGTCGCGATGGGCGTGCTCGAAGGCATTGCTGGACCGGCTGATCTGCGCACCCTCGGCGACGCCGACCTCGACGACCTTGCCGTGGAGATCCGCGAACGCGTCGTCTCCGCCGTGGCCAGCAACGGTGGCCATCTCGGCCCCAACCTCGGCGTCGTGGAGCTCACCCTCGCCCTGCATCGCGTGTTCGACTCCCCGCGCGACCGGATCCTGTTCGACACCGGCCACCAGGCCTACGTGCACAAGATGGTGACCGGCCGGGTGGCCGACTTCGACCGGCTCCGCCAGGAGGGTGGCCTGTCGGGCTATCCGAGCCGGGCCGAGTCCGAGCACGACACGGTCGAGAACTCACACGCCTCGACGTCCCTGTCGTACGCCGACGGGCTGGCCAAGGCGTACGCGGTGCGCGGGGTCGACCGGCACGTGGTGGCAGTGATCGGCGACGGCGCGCTGACCGGGGGGATGGCCTGGGAGGCGCTCAACACGATCGCCGCCGGCAAGGACCGCCCGCTCGTCGTGGTCGTCAACGACAACGGACGCTCCTACGCACCGACCGCCGGCGGGCTCGCGGCGCGGCTGGCCGAGACCCGTACGCACCCCCGCTACGAGTCGGCCCTGAACACCATCAAGTCGCGGCTGAACCGGGTGCGGTTCGTCGGGCCACCGGCGTACGACGCGCTGCACGCGGTCAAGCGCGGGCTCAAGGACGCCATCGCACCGCAGGGGCTGTTCGAGGACCTCGGACTCAAGTACGTCGGCCCGGTCGACGGGCACGACCGGCCCGCGGTGGAGCGGGCGCTGGTGCAGGCCAAGGGCTTCGGTGGGCCGGTGCTCGTGCACGTGGTCACCGAGAAGGGGCACGGCTACGCCCGCGCGGTCGCCCACGAGATGGACCAGATGCACCAGGCCTACCCGTTCGACCCCGACACCGGGGAGTCGCTGTCGACGCCCGCGACCACGTGGACCCACGTCTTCCGCGACGAGATCGCGGTGTTGGGTGCCGAGCGCGAGGACATCGTGGGCATCACGGCGGCGATGCTCCAGCCGACCGGCCTCGACGCGTTCGCCGACAAGTTTCCCGACCGGGTCTTCGACGTGGGCATCGCCGAGCAGCACGCCGTGACCAGCGCTGCCGGCCTCGCGCTCGGCGGCGCCCACCCCGTGGTGGCCGTGTATGCGACCTTCCTCAACCGGGCGTTCGACCAAACCCTGCTCGACGTGGCCCTGCACGAGTGCGGTGTCACCTTCGTCCTCGACCGGGCGGGGATCACCGGAGAGGACGGCCCCTCGCACAACGGCATCTGGGACCTGTCCATCCTGGGCGTGGTCCCGTCGATGCGCGTTGCCGCCCCACGTGACGGTGCCCGGCTGCGCGAGCTTCTGCGCGAGGCTGTCGCGGTCGGCGACGGACCCACTGCGGTCCGCTTCCCCAAGGGGCCGGTGCCGGCCGACACCGAGCCGATCGACCACGTCGAGGGTGTCGACGTGCTGGTCCGTACGCCACCGGGCCCGCTCGAGGGGGGGATCCTCATCGTCGCCGCCGGCGCGATGGTGCAGGTGGCGGTCGAGGCGGCACGCTTGCTGGCCGATGCGGGTCGTGCGGTCACCGTCGTCGACCCACGGTGGGTGCTGCCGGTCGCGCCGAAGGTTGTCGACCTGGCCCGCAGCCACGACCTCGTGGTGACCGTGGAGGACCACGGCCGCGCGGGTGGGTTCGGCACCGCCGTCACGGCCGCGCTCGTCGACGCCTGCGTCGACACCCCCGTCCTGGTCCGCGCCGTGCCGCAGGAGTTCCTCGCCCACGCCAAGCCGGCGGCGCTGCGCGACCGCGTCGGTCTCACGCCGGGTGCGGTCGCAACGGCGATCCGTGCCCGGCTCGCCGGCATTTCCGGCTGACGCGGAGCCGGAATGCTGCCCGGGCTGTAGTGGTTGGATGAACACGATGGACCTGATGCGATGGTGGCGACAACAGCCGGCAGATGAGAGCGGCGCTCCCGTGGTGGACCGCGGACACGACGACATGGTCGAGGTGGTGGGTTCGCCCCCCGAACGTCGTCTGGTTCTTGTGCACGCACTGGACGGGTTCCTGTCGGCCGGCCAGGCCGGCCGGCTGGCAGCCGGGCAGCTGCTGGGCGGCGACCACGACAGCGGAACGATGGTCGCCCGCTTCGACGTGGACCAGCTCTTCGACTATCGAGCCCGCCGCCCGCCCCTGGCCTTCGACGGCGACCACTACGCCGACTACGAGGCGCCGCGCCTGGAGGTGCGCCGGCTCAGCGACGCGGCCGGCACTGCGTTCCTGCTGCTCACCGGGCCCGAGCCGGACTACCGCTGGGAGGGCTTCGTCGGTGCCGTGCTCCGGCTCGTCGACCGGCTCGGCGTACGCCTGGTCGTCGGGCTGGGGGCGGTCCCGATGGGCGTGCCGCACACACGTCCGGTCGTGCTGACGGCGCACGCCACCCGCCCCGACCTGGTGGACCGGCCCAACATCTGGTCCGGCCGCCTCACGGTTCCGGCCAGCGCCCAGGCCCTGCTCGAGCTGCGACTCGGCGAGGCCGGTCTCGACTCGATGGGCTACGTCGCGCACGTGCCGCACTACGTCTCCGCGGTGGAGTTCCCGGCGGCGTCGGTGGCGCTGTTGGAGGCGGCCGGCGCCGCGGCCGGGCTTACGTTCGACCTGGACGCTCTGCGCGAGGCGGCTCGCACCTCGGTGGACGAGGTGGACCGGCAGGTCGCCGAGCAGGACGGTGCCGAGGTGCTCAGCGCCCTGGAGGAGCAGTACGACGCCTTCTCCCGCGGCGCCGGCCAGTCGATGCTGGCCCACGACGACGCGCTGCCGTCCGCAGACCAGCTGGGCCAGCAGTTCGAGCAGTTCCTGGCCGGGCTGGACCGTCGCGAGGGCCGCGACTGAGCTCAGTCGCCCTTGACGGCCAGCAGCAGCGCCACCCGGTCCAGCAGGTTCTCCAGCGCCTCCTCGAACTCTGTCGCCGAGTGGTCCTGGGCCAGAGCGTCGCCCAGGTGCTGGATGTGTGGGTAAGCCTCCAGGCTGGGCCTTGCGCCGGCCGGCTGCTTGTCGGTGACCTCCGGTCCGAGCGCGGCGCCCCTGGTCGCCACCTCCAGCAGCAGGTTGCCCAGCAAGAAGCTGGTGAACGTGCGGTAGGCAGCCACCGCCATCTCGTCGGAGAACCCCTCCCCTATGAGCCCGTCGAGAAACAGCTCGACCCACTTGAGGCTGCGGACCGGCGGCCGGATCCACGGCGCCTCGGTCGGATGCGAGGCGACCAGCGGGAAGATGTGCGGGTGCGCGAGCGCCACTCGCCGGAAGCCGTGCGCCAGTCGCTGCAGGAAGTCCTGCCAACCGTGCTCGGGTGCGGTCACGATGTCCGGGTCGGTCTCGACCTCTGCGATGACACGCTCCACGATCGCCGACAAGAGGTCGTTCCGCCCCGAGACGTAGCGGTAGAGCGCCATGGCCTCGACGCCGAGGTCGGTGCCGAGGCGGCGCAGGGTCAGCCCGCGCAGGCCGTGCTCGTCGACGTAGTCGATGCCCGCGCCAATGATGCGGGCTCGGTCGAGCGGCATCCGCTCCGACGGCGCCGTCTGCCCCTCCACGACGGCGATGTCGGCATCCAGGGACGGATCGTCGTGCGGGTTGGTCAGCGGCATGGCTGCCTCTCGGGCATCGGGGCCGGGAAATGCCGGTGGCCCCGCGAGCAGATACCGGTTCGCGAGGCCCACCAGGGTGTGCGTGGCGGGACTAGCGCTGGTACGGGTCGTCGGTGCTGGAACCGTACTGGGTGCTGCCACCGGTGTAGTCGGGGTCGGAGGTGCTGTAGCTCGTGGTCTCGTAGGCGGTGTCGGTCTCAGTCTCAGTCTCGTACGTGGCCGAGGACGGCTCGTCCTGCACCGAGGCCTGGGCCTGCTGGGCCTGCTGGGCCTGCTGCTCGCCGCGCTCGCGGCCGGCCGCGATGTCGGCCTTCAGCTGCTCCTTGTTGCGCTGACCGGCCTCGTAGGCGTCCTCGAGCATCCGCTGGGCGACCGGGCGACCACCCAGACCGAAGGCCAGGGCCAGACCGAGCGCGATCGCGCCGATCGTGGCGGCGAACGCGATGCGGACGATCTCCGGAGCGATGTTGAGCTGCTCCAGGATCATGAACAACGCGATCACCATGATGAGCGCCGGCAGCACCGAGGCGACGATCTTGCCGGTCGGGGTGTCGCCCATGACCTTGGCGACGGCCCCGGCGATGGCGCCGGAGATCGCGGCGGCGATCAGGAAGATCGCGGCGGCCACGAGGATGTTCGGCAGGTAGGCCAGCACCTGGTTCATGAAGGTGGTCAGCGCGGGGATCTGCAGCGCCCCGATCGCGCCGAAGAGGAAGAAGACGAAGATGATCCAGAAGACGATCGAGGCAACCGCCGATGACGGGCTCGCGCCGGGCATCACCTTCTCGACGTACTGGTTGGCGTCGGACTTCTGCAGCGAGCTGTCGACCCCTAGCTTCTCCAGCAGCTTGCGCACGATGGTGGCGACCACCTTGGCCACGATGTAGCCGACGAGCAGGATGACGAGGAAGCCGAGGAGCCTGGGCAGGAACTCGAAGAAGCCGTCCAGTGCGGTCTGGAAACTGTCGCCGATACTTACGGCGAGGGTCTGGCGGGACATGGGTCACCTTCCGGTTGGCTGATCGGGTCTACCCCCTTGATACCCGGCGACCTTACGCTGTAAACTCGCAAAACGTTGCGACTCGCAGCGCGTGTCGCGCGTCTTTGTCTCTGCGGTCAAGGATTCGCCGCGTCCACCTTGGCCGAGAGGCGGTCGGATGTCCATAGCGGTCGTGTCTGCACCACTGACAGACTCGCGCACAGCCCTGGGCGCAACGCGCCGCTCATCTCCGGGCCCGCTTTCGCGCGAAGAACCGGCACTGCCGAGCCGGGACGAGCGCGAGCAACGTACGCACGAATGCCTCGGGGAGGCGCGCGGCACCCCGAGTGCGGGTCACCGTCGACTCCTTGAGGACGAGGCCATCGAGCTCAACCTGCCCGTGGCCGCCTCGGTGGCACACCGGTTCCAGGGCCGTGGCTTGGAGACCGAGGACCTGGAACAGGTCGCCTACCTCGGTCTGGTCAAGGCGGTACGCCGGTTCGAGGCCGAGCGTGGCGCCTCCTTCCTCAGCTTCGCGGTACCGACCATCCGCGGTGAGATCAAGCGCCACTTCCGCGACCACGTCTGGGCGGTGCGCCCACCTCGACGCCTGCAGGAGCTGCGGGCCAGCATCCCCGAGGCGCAGGAACGGCTGAGTGCACTCCTGCATCGTTCGCCGACGCCGCGCGAGCTCGCACGACACCTCGGTGCCGAGCCCGGCCAGGTGCTGGAGGCGTTGTCGAGCAGCATGCACTTCCATGCGGTGTCGCTCGACCAGCCGGCAGAGGCGACCGGCGCGTCGCTCCAGCAGACGCCCCTGCACGAGCTCATCGGATCCGATGACGGCGACTACGCTCGCGCTGAGTCCGCCATCGACCTGCAAGACGCGATTGCCGCGCTGTCCTGTCGTGACCGGCAGATCCTCACGTGGCGGGTGACCGAGGATTGGACTCAACGCCAGATCGCCGACGCACTCGGCCTCAGCCAGATGCAGGTGTCCCGCCTGCTCCGCACGATCCTGGCGGGGCTGCGCCAGCAGATCGGTTGGTAGGTTCAGGTGCCCACGCGGTCGATCTTGCGGTGGTAGCGCTGGCCGGCCTTGCCGCCGAGGAACG
>JBBSMN010000129.1:0-8716 GCA_038233135.1 Propionibacteriales bacterium | reverse complement strand
GGAAGTGCGGTGCGCCATGGCTGTCCCTGACACCAAGGACAGCGGTTTGTCCGAGGTGCGTTTCCTGACCGTCGCCGAGGTGGCGACGCGGATGCGCGTCTCGAAGATGACCGTCTACCGGTTGGTGCACTCCGGTGACCTGGAAGCCGTCCGGGTCGGCCGCTCCTTCCGGGTCCCCGAGGCCGCTGTGGACGAGTACCTGCGCCGGTCGTACTTCCAGGCCGGCTAGCAACCTATGCACGGCGCGGACGGCTGAGGGGAGAACGTATCCGGGCCGGTAGGCTCGCGTGGTCGCCCGCAGTTGAGCGCGGCGGCACGGTTCGCTCTCGAGAGGTACACAGTGGGTTCTGTCATCAAGAAGCGTCGCAAGCGCATGGCGAAGAAGAAGCACCGCAAGCTGCTGAAGAAGACGCGCATCCAGCGTCGCCGCGCTGGCAAGTGACGTTGGCCGCGGACTGCCGGGTGGCGGTCGACGTGGCTAGAGTGAACGAACCCAGGTGGGCGCTGACCGAGCGCCGTCGTTGAGCGAGGTGGGCATGGGTCGCGTCGTGCTCGTCACCGGTGTGGCCGGTCAGCTTGGCGCCGAGACCGCGCGTCGGCTGGTCTCCGACCCGTCGGTGGAGCGAGTCGTCGGCGTCGACGTCTTGGCCCCTCGCGGCGACCTCGCCGGCGTACGCCTCGTCCGAGCCGACATCCGTAACCCCGTGATCGCCAAGGTCCTCGCGGTTGAGGGCGTGGACACCGTGGCGCACCTCAGCGTGCTGTCGATGCCAGGCAGACGAGGCGGCCGGTCGGCGATGAAGGAGGCCAACGTCATCGGCACCATGCAGCTGCTGGCCGCCTGCCAGCGAGCGCCCGGGGTCCGCCGGCTGGTGCTGAAGTCGTCCACCGCGGTCTACGGCTCGTCTCCGCGCGACCCCGCCATCTTCAGTGAGGACAGCCCGCCGAAGCATCCGCCGGTCGCGGGCTATGTCAAGGACTGCGCGGAGGTCGAGGGCTACGTCCGCGGCTTTGCCCGGCGTCGCCCCGACGTCGCGGTCACCGTCCTGCGTTGCGCCAACATCCTCGGCGCCCGCCTCGACACGCCCTTCGCCCAGTACCTCCAGCTGCCGGTCGTTCCCACCGTGCTCGGGTTCGATCCGCGGCTCCAGCTGTTGCACGCCGAGGATGCGTTGGACGTCCTGCACCATGCCGTCGTCCATAGCCGTCCGGGCACCTACAACGCGGCGGGGGGCGGCGTGCTCTCGCTCTCGCAGCTCATCCGGCGTCTCGGTCGACTGACCCTGCCGCTGCCGGCCGCCGGATTCAGTCCGGTCGGGCAAGCACTCGCTCGTACCGGTCGGGCGAGCTTCCCGCGTGACGATGTCGACTTCCTGACCTTCGGCAGGGTCGTGGACACGGCTGCGGCTCGGGCCGTGCTCGGCTGGGAGCCGCGCTGGTCCAGCGCTCGTACGTTGGCGGACTTCGCCGCAGCGGTCGGGCTTGGCCCCCTCACCCCGGACCGGCTGCGACGGGTCGAGCGGTCCGTGGCCGCCGGCCTGGCTGGACGGGGGGTGGTGACGTGACCAACGCCCAGGTGATCTCGCTCGGCGACCCCCTTGGCACCAGGGGGCGTCCCGGGCGGGGGAGCAGCAGCGCCACCCCGAGCCAGGCCGCGCGAGCGCTCGCGCCACCTCGAGCGCGGCCCCGCCGACCAGCCCCCCGCCATGCCACCGCACCGGCCACCCCCGCGGGCCCGGACCGGGAGGCAGCGCCACCGACGCTGGCAGCGGTGCCGCGGGAGGACGGGTCCGCCGACGACAAGCTCGCGTCGGCGCTGGCGTTCCTGCGGCGCCGGTTGACCGGTGATTACCACGTCGACGACCTGGGGTTCGACCGGGAGCTCACATCCGGCGTCTTCATGTCCCTGCTGCGGCCACTCGCCGAGAAGTGGTTCCGGATCGAGGTTCGCGGGGTCGAGAACATCCCCGCAGACGGCGGGGCGCTCCTGGTCGCCAACCACTCCGGAACGGTCCCCATGGACGCGCTGATGACCACGCTGATCGTGCACGACCACGCCCAGCGGCACCTTCGCTCGCTGGGCGCCGACCTGGTCTTCGCCCTCCCCGTGATCTCCGAGCTGGCTCGCAAGGGTGGCGCGACGCTGGCCTGCACCGAGGATGCGGAACGCATGCTGGGTGCAGGCGAGCTGGTCGGCGTCTGGCCGGAGGGCTTCAAAGGCGTCGGCAAGCCGTACTCCGAGCGGTACAAGCTCCAGAGGTTCGGTCGCGGGGGCTTCGTGTCGGCCGCGATCCGTACCGGTGTGCCCCTGGTGCCGTGCTCGATCGTCGGCGCCGAGGAGATCTACCCGCTGGTAGGAAACGTGCCCACCCTGGCGCGGCTGCTCGGCGTCCCCTACCTGCCCATCACGCCGTTCTTCCCCTGGCTCGGGCCGTTGGGGCTGGTGCCGCTGCCGAGCAAGTGGGTGATCGAGTTCGGTGAGCCGATCCGTACCGATTCCTACCCGGAGGGAGGCGCGGACGATCCGATGCTGGTGTTCAACCTCACCGACCAGGTGCGGGAGACCATCCAGCAGACCTTGTACGACCTGTTGATGCGCCGCAAACACGTCTTCTACTGAGCAAGCTCACCATCCGTCGGCGGCGAGTCAACCTCGTCGCCGGACGCAGTAGTCGCCGGGGAATCGGGCGGCGGTGCGGCGGAATCGGGCGCCACGGACGCAGCGTCGGACGGGGGTGGCTCGGACGGTGCTGGTTCGGACGGGGCTGGTTCGGACGAGGCTGCATCGGAAGGGACCGATGCGGGGTCGCCGTCGCTCGAAGCGGAAGGAGCGGAGCCCTCTTCGGTAGTGCCGTCGTCACTCGTCGGGGTTTGGCTGGTCGCCGTCTCACTGGGGCTCGTGTTACTGGGGCTCGTGTTACTGGGGCTCGTGTCACTGGGGCTCGTGTCACTGGGGGTCGTGTCACTGGGTGCTGTCTCGCTCGGGGCGGTGGCGGTCGGGGACGTCGGCTGCGGTTGGTCTGTGGCGTTGGGTGCCGTCGCGCTGGGCGCAGTCCCAGCGGGCGCTTCCGTTGCAGGATCCGTCGGTTCTGGAGCGGGTGCGGGTGCGACGCCGGGGTCTTCGGTCGGGCCGGGGGAGGCCGTGCCGCCGGTTGGCGACTGGGACGCGGGGTCCTCGGGATCGGACGTCTCGGTCGTGGGGCCGGAGGCCTCGCCCGGCGAGTCGACGATGGCCCCCTCGTCGCTGCTGTCGTCCGGACCAGGTCCCGCTGGGTCACCAGGGACGGGCACCGATACGCTGCCCCCCCCTGGTGTGCACGTCGAGCAGGTCTGCTCGACCTCTTTGTCCATGCCGACGACCACATCCGCAGCGGAGGTGAATGCGGCGTCGGCCGTTGCGGGCAGCAGCGATGCCATCGCATTCAAGCTGTTGCCGCTGTCGATGGCGAACTCCTGCATGGCGGCCAGGTCGCCTGCTTGACCGGTCGAGGCGTACGACTGGAGCAGGAGCGTGCGACCCGCTGTGGCTGATCGGGTGAAGTCCACCAGGGAGGTGGTGATCCTCGAGTCCCGGTCGGAGTGGTCGGACCGAAGCAGTCCGTCGACCTCGGTGAGCCGGGTGCGCGCCCGGTCGAGCTCGGCACGCCCTCGCTGCCCGAGATCCCCTGCCACTGCCAGGTCGACCTGCTCGATGCCACGCTTGACCGGGTACAGCAGGTCACCGGGAAGGGCAGACGCACTCGCCGAGGCCAGGCCGGCACCGCCTCCCACCAGCACTGCCGCACTGGTCAGCGTCGCCACCCCCAGCCGCATGCGATTGTGGGCGGGCCGAGCGGTAGGGGCTCGGCCGTGACCGCGCGGTGTGAGGTCTTGTTGGGCAGCCGTCAGCAGCCGGGCCCGCAGGTCCGCTGAGAAGTCGGCGGACGGCCGCACGGGTGGTAGGCGGCGTACGTCTTGCGACAGCGCCACGAGGGTGCTGATCCCGGGGTCGTCGAGATGGCCCTCGCCGTCGACCGCGGCGGCGAAGGCGCGCGCGTCGCGACGCTCGCGGAGCAACATGGTCAGCTCATCCCCGTGCGGTCGAGGGCCGGCAGCAACTGCGCTGACCCGATGGTCATGTCCACCAACGACGCCCATGCGCGTCGGGTTACGGGCGGCAGACGCGTTGTGATCACGGCAGGTCCGAGGGTAGGGCGCGGGCCAGGCTGCGCACGGCTCGCAGCTGCAGCTGCTTGACGGCACCTTCGGAGCGGCCGAGGACCTCGGCGGTCTCAGCGATCGACAGGCCCTGCAAGAAGCGCATCACCAAGCAGTCGCGCTGCTCGTCTGGAAGCGCCTCGAGCGCGCGCGCCAACACCGCATGGGTGAGCCGGGTGAGCACGGCGTCCTCCGGGCCCGGCGCCTGGTCCCGTCGCTCGGGCAGGGCATCGGACGGCGTCTCGAGTCGAGCCCGGCTGGACTTGTAGTGGTCGGCGACGAGGTTCCGCGCGATCGTGGTCAACCAGGCGCCGAAGTCACGGCCCTGCCAGCGGAACGAGTGGATGCCGCGCAGCGCTCGGAAGAAGGTCTCGCTGGTCAGGTCCTCGGCCAGCGCCACGCTGGTGGTCCGGTGGTAGCAGAAGCGGTAGACGCCGGCCGCGTATCGGTCGTAGAGCTGGCCGAAAGCCTCGGCCTCCCCGGCTTGCGCCCGCTTGACCAGGGCGGTCATCGCCGCCTTGTCGTCCATGTCGGAAGGTGGCGCTGCACCTGCACCCGTCCCCACACCGGCCGTCGCGGGGAGGGCAGAGATCGGTCGGTGCGCCTGACTCAGCAATATCTCGGCCCGGGCAGGGACGTCGGCGCCGGCCGGCGCCGGGTCAAGCCGCAGGACCATCAGGAGCTCGCAGAGGGCGTTGAGGCCGTGCTGAGCCGTCGCGAGACGACCGTGCAGCGACGACGTCATGCCCGCTCCCTTCTCGGTCCCCACCGAGTCATGACCAGCCCACAGTAGGGCAGTGTGGGGACGAGGTGGGCGAAACGGTCCAGCTCGCGACGTGACCGGACGTCACCGCATCCGTCGTCTCAGTGCGATCCCGGCTGCGGCACCCCCCACCGCAGCACCGGCCACGGCCGAGGCGGCGATGCCCACCCGCGCTGCCTTGCGGCCGGTGCGATAGTCGTACACCCGCCAACCGCGGGCCAGCGCATGCTCCCGCAGGGCGCCATCGGGGTTGATCGCGCAGGGGTAGCCGACGAGGGACAGCAGCGGAAGGTCGTTGGCGGAGTCCGAGTAGGCAGCGCAGCGTGCGAGGTCGAGGCCCTCCCGTTCGGCGAGAGCCTCGACCGCCTCTGCCTTCACCCGGCCGTGCAGGAGGTCGCCCACGAGGCGTCCGGTATAGACACCGTCGACGTGCTCGCTAACCGTGCCGAGCGCACCGGTGAGCCCCAGCCGGCGGGCGATGATCAGGGCGATCTCCACGGGTGCGGCCGTCACCAGCCACACCCGCTGCCCGCGGTCAAGATGTTGCTGGGCCAACGCACGCGTGCCCGGCCAGATGCGGTGCGCCATCGCCTCATCGAAGATCTCTGCCGCAAGCACCTCGAGCTCACTGACCTGATGGCCTTTGATGAATGCCAAGGCGTTCGTGCGAGTCTGGTCCACGTGGTCGGGATCCTCCACTCCCACCAACCGGAACAGCGTCTGCTGCCAGGCGGCGGCGACGATGTCGCGGGTCGTGAAGAACCTACGGCGGTACAGCCCCCGGGCCAGGTGAAACAGCGACGCCCCCTGAACGATGGTGTTGTCCACATCGAAGAACGCGCCCGCGAGCGGATCCGCCGGCGCCTCGAGCGCGCTCTCCACCTCTGCGACGGCCGCCGACGCAGCCCCTGCCCGCACCGAGCTGGGGGTTGTGCCGTGGCGGCGTCGTGGGCTGACCACGAAGGCAGCCTAAACGACGTCCGATGCGGCCGGTGCGAACGCTGGAGCGATCGCTGCTGGGGGCGGGCAGCGGTGTGGGACCATCGAGTGTGAGCGCTGGTCCAGCGGCGGTGGACCGAGCCGTCAACGTTGCCGACCTGGTCCGCGAACACTCGCGGACCAGGGCGGATGGTGTCGCACTCGTTGATGTGCCCGCCGGGCAGTCGTTGAGCTGGGCGGATCTCGACGTGCAGGTTGACGCGCTGGCAAACGGCCTTTCGGCACTGGGTCTGGTCGCCGGGCAGCGCGTCGCGTTCGCCCTGGCCAACAGCACCTCCTTGGTGGTCACCTATCTGGCGACCGCCCGGGCCGGCCTCGTGGCCGTGCCGATGAACCCGCGCGCGGCGACCGGTGAGCTCATCCGGATGCTGGCCGACTGCGGAGCCCGCCTGGTGGTTGCCGACTCCACCACGATCACGTCGGTGCGCGCCGCGGTCGGTGGCCTGCACGACGCGTTGGAGAGCGTTCAAGAAGCCGTGCGCGCGAGAAGCCCGGTGCCGATGCTTGCCGTCGCTGGGGTGGGCACGCTCCCTGGCGAGCACACCTACAGCGACCTCCAGGTGGCCGATCCTCGCCCCGTGGTGAGCCCGGCCGATCCGGAGAACCTCGCGGCACTGCTCTACACCTCGGGCACCGCCGGTCCCTCCCGGGCTGCGATGCTCAGCCATCGGGCCCTCCTTGCCGGCATCGGCCAGGTCGCCGCGATCGACCCGGCGCCCACCCGCACTGACGACGTGGTGCTGGGCCTGCTGCCGCTGTTCCACGTCTATGGCCTGAACGCGGTGCTCGGCCAGGTGCTGGCGACCGGCGCTGGCCTCGTGCTCGTCGACCGGTTCGACGCCGAGCAGACCCTGCACATCGTCGCCGCCCAAGGCGTGACGACCATTCCGCTTGCCCCGCCGGTCGTCGCCGCCTGGGCCGGGTTGCCGGCCCTGCGCGAGCGGCTGACCCGGGTCCGGCTCGTGGTGTGCGGTGCCGCACCGCTGGACGGCGAGCTGCGCGCCCTGTTCGTCGAGACCTCAGGGACGGCACTGGAGGAGGGCTACGGACTGACCGAGGCGGCGCCGGTGGTCACGTCAACGCTCTGCTCCGGCGCCCGGGCGGCCGATCGCGAGCCTGATCCGGCTGGCGTCGGTGGCGCCGTGCCCGGCGTCGAGGTCGAGGTCCGCGACGCGGCGGGGCACCCTCTGCTCGACGATCCTGGCGAGCTGTGGGTACGGGGTGCCAACCTCTTCTCGGGGTACTGGCCGGACGGTGCCGACGCTCCCGCCGCAGACGGCTGGTGGCCGACCGGCGACGTGGGCATCATCGACCGCGACGGTGACGTCGTGCTGGTCGACCGGCTGGGCGAGCTGGTGCTCGTCAACGGCTTCAACGTCTACCCCGGCGAGGTGGAGGACGTCGTCGTCGGGCTCGCAGAGGCAGCCGAGGTGGCGGTGGTGGGTGTGCCCGACGAGATCACCGGGGAGGCGGTGGTCGCCTTCGTCGTCCCGTCCGAGGGGGCCGACGTCAGCTCTCGGGAGCTGGCCGATGCCGTACGTGCGCGGTGCGAGCAGCGGCTGGCCCGCTACAAGTGGCCACGCGAGGTCACGGTCGTCGAGGGGCTCCCGCACTCGGCCAACGGCAAGGTGGCCAAGGGTCGGCTGCGCGCGCAGGCGCGCCGCGCGCTGCTGGGGCTGACGTGAGCACCTCGCTGCCTCACAGCACAGCCGCTCGGGTGGTGTTGTACGCACGGACCGGCTGCCACCTGTGTGCCACCGCTCGGGCGGTCGTGGCGGAGGTGTGCACGCAGACGGGGGACGACTGGGTCGAGATCGACATCGACGCTGACCCGCAGTTGGTCGCCGCCTTTACCGAGCAGGTCCCCGTCACGTTCGTGGACGGCCGCCAGCACGACTTCTGGCGGGTGGACCCGCACCGGCTGCGAACAGCGCTCAGCGCCTGATCGCGGCCTACCACACCGGCGGGTGTCGAAGCCAGTTTGTGCCCGCGTTCACAAGTTTCTACAGTGGTCGTACCGGGTTGTAGCAGATCGTGGCTGGGCCCGGTCGCTGGACCCTCTTTCGCATCGCCGACGCACCAGTCCGGGGCGCACCTGAGTGCGTTGCCGGTGAGGACCGTGAAGCCGCCGTGACAGACCCACGAGTGCCCCGTGATCGGGACGCCGCCGCCCGGGGCATCCCCGAGGCGACCGTGGCCCGCCTTCCGGTCTACCTCCGCGCGCTGACCGCGTTGATCGAGCGCGGGGTGACGTTAGCGTCCAGCGAGGAGCTGGCCGTGGCCGCCGGGGTCAACTCCGCCAAGCTGCGCAAGGACCTGTCGCACCTGGGGTCGTACGGCACCCGGGGGGTCGGCTACGAGGTGGAGTACCTGCGCTACCAGATCGCCAGGGAGATCGGGCTGAACCAGGACTGGCCGGTGGTGATCGTTGGCATGGGCAACCTCGGTCAGGCGCTCGCCGGCTATGGCGGCTTCGCCTCCCGAGGATTCCGGGTGGCCGGGCTCGTCGACAACGACCCGCGCCGGGTCGGTGAGACATATGGCGGGGTGGCCGTGTGCCATCTCGACCAGCTGGAGGAGGTCGTCGTCGCCCAGGAGGTGTCCATCGGGGTGCTGACCACCCCCGGCGTGGTCGCCCAGGAGGTTGCCGACCGGCTGGTCCGCGCGGGCGTCTCCGCCATCTTGAACTTCGCGCCGACGGTGCTGGTTGTGCCCGGCGGCGTCGACGTGCGCAAGGTCGATCTGTCCATTGAGCTG
>JBBSMN010000128.1:0-8726 GCA_038233135.1 Propionibacteriales bacterium | reverse complement strand
GCCCTCGACGTCCTTGCCGAGGCCGACCAGCATGGGGTGGTGCTCGTTGCGGGCCCCCCGTGAGCGCAGCACGTCACCGAGCGAGACCATCTCCTTGTCGGTGTTGGGGATCTCGATGCCGATCGCCGACTTGCCGGGGATGGGGGACAGGATGCGCACCTCGGCGCTCGCCACGGCGTACGAGATGTTGCGCGACAGCGCGGTGACCTTCTCGACCTTGACCGCCGGCCCGAGCTCCACCTCGTAGCGGGTGACGGTCGGTCCGCGGGTGTAGCCGGTGACCTGGGCGTCGATGTCGAACTGGTCGAGCACCTCGGTGAGCCGGGCGACCACAAGGTCCGAGGCCGGCGAGGTCGACTTGTGCGGCGACCCCGGCTTGAGCAGCTCGGAGGCGGGCAGGGTGTAGACCACGTCACCTGACAGCGACAGCTGCTCGGCTCGCGTGGCCAGCTGGGTGTGCGGCGGGGGCTCTTCCGGGCGGTCATCGGGATCGACCTGGGTGTCCGCGGACGGCACGTCTGCCGGGCTGGACCCTTTGCCGCGACGGTGCAACCTCGAACCCCCGTCGACCAGCGGCGTGTCGTACGGCTCGTCGCCGGTGTGCGCGTCCACACCGGTGCCGCCCGCATCGGTGCGGGACCGCCCGGCGACATCGGTCCCGGAGCGGCGCAGCAACCGGTCGCGTGCCAGGACGAGACGGTCGGGGATCGTGTGCACCGGGGTGGCGGTGATCACGAGCACGCCGAAGAATGCCAGCAGCACCAGCAGCGGCACCGCGATCACGCTGGTACGAAACAGGTCCGTCAACAGCGCCGACACCACGAAGCCGACGGCCCCGCCGGCATCCTGCATGGCGGCCCCCTGGTCGGGTCGCGGCAACCCGTTGGCGATGTGCACGAGACCGAGCACGCCTAGGGCCAGCGCCGTCCAGCCGATGACCTGCCGGCCCGCGGGACCGTTGCGCTCGGGGTAGCGCAGCGTGCGCCAGGCGACGGCGATCAGCACGAGCGGCAGAGCCCAGCCCAGCAGGCCGACGCTGCCGGTGACGACAGTGCGTACGACGTCGCCGAGGGCACCGGGCAGCTGCCACCACACGGCGGCCGCCGACACCACGGCGAGGGCGATCAGGCCGAGCCCGACGCCGTCTCGACGCTGCTCGGGGGCCAGGTCGCGGGCGGTGTGTCCGATGCTGCGTGCGATCGCACCCAGCAGGTGGGCCAGGCTCAGCCAGACCAGGCGGACCAGCCGGCCGATGCCCCGGACGACGCGGGCCACCGGGCTCGGGCCCTGCTTGGGGCGTGTCCGTGGGCGTGTCCGGGCGCGCGTCGAGCCCTTGGACGTCGATTGCGACGTGGACGACCGCGGCTTGCTGCCCTTCGACGACGTCTTGGCCTTCGTCGAGCTGCGCGACCGCGGTGGGGAAGACGTACGAGTCGCCACCCCGGCAGGCTACGTCCTTGTCACACCTGTCACACGCGCCACACGCCGACGTCGCGCCCGCCGGCACCGACCGGTCGTTCGCGGTCGATCGTCGAAACCCCTGATCGAGTGCGGTGTTTGCGCCCATCCGAAGCCCTGACGGTGGGCGCAAACCCCACACTCGAACCCTTTTCCACCGGCGTACCGGCCGAGCCGGACCGTTGATCGTCGGCGGGGTCTGCCCTTCTGTTCTCTTGCCGGTCTGTCCTCTTGCCGGGCGGCGGTGTGAGCCTCGTCAGCGCCGTCTGTCGTACCGTCGGGGTGTGGCGCCACGACGTGAGGGGATGGGTGTGATCGCCGGACTTGAGGACGTGTCGAAGCGGTTCACGGTCGGCGAGGAGGTCATCGTCGCGGTCGACGGGGTGAGCCTTGGGGTTGCGTCGGGCGAGTTCGCCTGTGTCTACGGCGCGAGTGGGTCGGGGAAGACGACGATGCTCAACATCCTCGCCGGCATCGACACTGCCGACTCGGGCGAGGTGTCCGTGGCCGGGCAGTCGCTGTCAGGCCGCTCCGAGAGTGGCCGGGCTGATATCAGGCTGCACCACATCGGTGTGGTGTTCCAGTCCAACAACCTGCTGTCTGAGTTCACCGCTCGGGAGAACGTGGTCCTGCCCCTGATGGTCCGCGGCGTGGCCCGGGCCGAGGCCGACGAAGCAGCCGCGGAGGCGCTGCGGTCGGTCGGTGTCGCCGACGTGGGCGACCGGCTGCCTGAGCGGATGTCGGGTGGGCAGCGGCAGCGCGTCGGGATCGCGCGCGCCTTGGCAGGCGAGCAGCAGCTGCTGCTCGCGGACGAGCCGACCGGTGCTTTGGACTCGGAGAACTCGCGTCAGCTCTTCGGGTGGATGCGGGCTTGTGCGACGACCGCGGCGCAGCCGTGGTGCTGGCAACCCACGACCCGCTGGCCCAGCAGTTTGCCCACTCGGTCTACGACATGGTCGACGGAGCTGTCGCCGCGCGATGAGCATGCCACCGGTCCGGGCCCTGCTGTTCTTGACCGGCCGTTGGCTGCGCTCAGCAGGAGCGCGCCGGTCGTCGATCCTGTTGGTGGTGACCTTCGCGGTCCTGGCGTCGGTGTTCGTCTGCGTGAGTGCGTTCACGCTGAGCGCGGAGCAGAAGGGGGACAGGGCGTTCGGCGACTACCAGCAGCAGACCTACACCAGCGTGTACACCGAAGTCCTGGACCCAGGCGACGTGGCGGCCGCGGACTCAGCGCTGCGATCAGCGGTCCCGGGCTCGCACCTGTTCATCGAGACGGATCAGGTGCGGCCGGACTCGTTCGCCAAGAGGTACGTCCAGGCGCCGCTCGACATTCTGCGATTCGTCGAGGACCCGAGGCTGCAGGAAGCCTTCCCCGGCAGATACACGTTGGAGGAAGGTTCGTGGCCACGCTCGCCGAACGACGTGGTCGTGACCCGCCACCTGTTGGACGCCCTGCCGGACCCCACGGAGTTCACCGTGCTCTCCGGCCGGGCCACCTTCCACGTCGTCGGCGTCATGACCGATGACTACGCCCGCGGCGCCGACACCATCGTGGCCGCTCCGGGGACGTGGGAATCCATCCCGCGGCCAGCGCCCGGGCACCAGTACCAGCCGGTCGAGGCCTCGGTGACGGTCCTGTTCGGCGCAGATGCCTCGATCGCCGACGTCGGCCGGGCCTTCCAGAAGGTCTTCCCGCAGATCCGGGACGCCAGCGTCAGAGACTACAAGTCCAACCTCAGCACACGTGCGCAGGTCGTTCGCCAGCCCGTCGCCGAGTTCGGGTCCGACCAGCTCGTGGTCTCCTATCTGCCGCTGCTGCTGGTGGTGCTGCTGGTGTCGGCTTTGGTGGTCGCCCAGACCCGTGGCGCCCACCGGACCAACGCCGACCGCCTCGTCGCCATCGGTGTCCGCAGAAGCCGTGTCCTGTTGTCCCAGGTCCTCGCCCTGTCGCTGGTCGCCGCCGGGTCGATCGCGGCCGGTCTCGGCGTGGGCTGGCTCGTGGCCATCGGGTTGCGAGCGACTCTTCTGCCCTACGTCGCCGACCAGCCGCTGTCGCCTGTTCCCGGGCTCGACCAGACGGCGCTGGCCATCGCGGCCTCGTCGCTGGTGCTCATCACCGCCGGGACCCTGTGGCCAGCGCAGAGCAGCGTGGCGGCTCGATGGTCTGCCGTCTCGCGTTCCCTGGCCGAGGTCCACCTCGGCCTGATCCGGCGGGTGGCGGTCGTCCTGCTGGTCATCGGTGCCCTCCGAGTGGACGGCAGCCAGACGTCGGTCGTCGCCTCGTACCTCGCGGTGTCAGCCGTGCTGCTCGCCGCGCCGGACCTGCTCAGGGTCGTGCTGTGGATGCTGCCGCGCGGCAACCCCCGCGCCTTCGTGATCGGCCGCCTGATCCGCGCCGACCTGGGCCGCCAGGCGGTCGCGGTCGTGGTCGTCGGCTGTTGCCTGGCCCTACCCATCTGCACGGCGACCCAGCTGGCCAGCCAGAAGGCCAGCGAGGCCACGTTCTCCTACAGCCGCATACCGGCCGATCAGGTCTGGATCGACCGCGACGGTATGGGAGATGTTGCCGGCGTCGCGCAGGTCGTGTCCACGGTCCCCGACATCGGCCGCCCCATCGTCCTGCGCGACGTCAGTTATCCATCGGGCCAGATTGACCCGCACTCCGCCGGCGCGTTCTTCCAAAAGAGACCGAGATCGGCAGCGCCAGCCTCAATGTGATGGTCGTCGACTCCGCGGACCAGGTCAGACGACTCGTCGGCGACGACCTGCCAGCGGAGGCCGAGACGGTGCTCGACTCCGGCGGTGTCCTCGATTTGACCAATGTGGAGGGCGACCAGAAGTTCGTTGTCTTATCCGCCCGAGCCGGCAGGCGCCTGTTCGTCATCAGGGGCCAGGCCAGACGACTCCGGGCCTACAGCTCACGACTCGTGGTCATCGGACTCGGCCCGCGATGGACACGCTCAGTGCTCGGCATCCAAGCCGCCGTCGTGCTCGGCGTCGGCCTGCTCGCAGGTGTCACAGCCGGAATCCTGGGTGTCAAGCTCGCCGCCGACAACTACGTCGTCACGTCCGTCCCGGCCGTCCCCATCGCCCTCGCCTGCGGAGCCACCATCATCGCCGCCGGCCTCGCCACCGCCCTCGCTGCTCGGGCACTCACGGCGGCCGAACACCCCGCTATCGCCTAGCACGTCGCAGTTGCCCGGTCGAGTGCGGTGTTGCGGGGCACCGAGAGGCGCACCGGTGCCCCGTAGCGCCGCAGTCGACCAACCTCACGTACGGGGCACGCGGGGACGGGGCGGGGTCAGGTCTCGAGGACGACCGGGACGATCATCGGCCGGCGGCGGTGCTTGTTGGACACCCACCGCCCGGTCGTACGCCGGATCAGCTGCTGCAGCTGCTGGGTGTCGTCGACGCCGTCGCGGGCGGCGCCGGCGAGCGCGTCGACGAGCAGCCGCTTGAGGTCGTCGAACACCGAGTCGTCCTCGGCGAAGCCGCGCGCCTGGATCTCCGGCCCGTTGACCACCTTGCCGCTCACCGAGTCGATGACCGCGATGACGGAGATGAAGCCCTCCTCTCCGAGCACCAGCCGATCCTTGAGCTCGGGCTCCCCGATGTCGCCGACCGACGAGCCGTCCACGAAGACGTAGCCGCACGCGACCCGCCCCACCGCCTTGGCGACCCGGTCCACCAGGTCGACGACGACCCCGTCCTCGACGCGCAGCACCCGGTCGGGCGGCACCCCCGTACGGATCGCGAGGTCGGCGTTGGCCTTGAGATGGCGCATCTCACCGTGCACCGGCAGCACGTTGCTCGGCCGGACGATGTTGTAGCAGTAGATCAGCTCGCCCGCGCTGGCATGGCCGGACACGTGCACCAGCGCGTTGCCGCTGTGCACCACGTCTGCACCCCACCGGGTCAGCCCGTTGATGATGCGGAACACCGCATTCTCGTTTCCCGGGATCAGCGACGACGCCAGCACCACGGTGTCACCGGGCTGGATCTGGACCTTGTCGTGAGTACGCCCCGCGATGCGTGCCAGCGCGGACATCGGCTCACCCTGCGAGCCGGTCGAGACAAGCACGAGGTTCTCGGGGCGGTGGTCGGACAGGTCGCGCCCGTCGACGAGCACCCCCGGCGGAACGGTGAGATAGCCGAGATCTTGGGCCACCCCCATGTTGCGGATCATCGACCGGCCGACGTAGGCGACCTTGCGCCCGTGCCTGACCGCCGCGTCCATCACCTGCTGCACCCGGTGGATGTGCGAGGCGAAGCAGGCGACGATGATGCGCTGCTGCGAGGTGGCGAACACCCGGTCGAGCACGGGGGTGATCTCGCGCTCGGAGGTGGTGAACCCCGGCACCTCCGCGTTGGTCGAGTCGACGAGGAACAGGTCGACACCCTGCTCCCCCAGCCGGGCGAACGCGCGCAGGTCGGTGATCCGGCCATCCAGCGGCAGCTGGTCCATCTTGAAGTCACCGGTGTGCAGGGTGATGCCCGCCTCGGTGCCGATCGCGACGGCCAGCGCGTCGGGGATCGAGTGGTTGACCGCGACGAACTCGAGGTCGAACGGCTCCATGCTCAGCACGTCACCCTCGGCGACCTCGTGGCGCACGGTCTGCTTGAGCCGGTGCTCGCGGAGTTTGGCGTCCAGCAGCGCCAGCGTCAGCTTGGAGCCGACCAGCGGGATGTCGCCGCGTTCGCGGAGCAGGTAGGGGACGCCGCCGATGTGGTCCTCATGGCCGTGCGTGAGCACGACCGCGACGACGTCGTCGAGCCGGTCCCGGATGGCGGAGAAGTCGGGCAGGATCAGGTCGACACCGGGATGGTTCTCCTCGGGGAACAGCACCCCGCAGTCGACGATGAGCAGCTTGCCCTTGTGCTCGAACACGGTCATGTTGCGGCCGATCTCGCCGAGCCCGCCGAGCGGGGTGACCCGCAGGCCGCGCTTGGGCAGCTGCGGGGGCGTGCCGAGAGCGAGATTCGGATGGCTCATGGGTGCGGGGTCCTCACGTACGTGGGCGCGCGCGTCGGTCGACGCGGGCGGGTGCAGTCAGTCCGGCAGGAGGCCGGCGGCGACCAGGTCGGCACGGAGCAGAGCGACCTCGTCGTCGGTGGCTGCGGGCAGGGGCTGGCGGACCGTGCGGTGCGCCAGCACCCCCATGAGCTGCAGCGCTGTCTTGGTGGCGATGGCTCCTTGGGTGCGGGTCATCACGCCGCGTACGGCGGGGAGCAACCGGTCGTGGATCTCCCGCGCGGTGGTGAGGTCGCCCTTGGTGGCGGCGGCGACCATGTCGGCGTACGGGCCGGTGGCGACGTGGCCGACGACCGACACCAGCCCGACGGCGCCGTGGGCGAGCCAGGCGAGGTTGAGCGCGTCGTCGCCGCAGTAGTAGGCCAGGTCGCTGTCGCGCATCACCCAGGAGCCGGCGGTCAGGTCGCCGGTGGCGTCCTTGACGGCGAGTATGCGCGGGTGCTCCGCCAGCTGGGTCAGCACCTCGGAGCCGATGCGGGTGCCGGTGCGGCCCGGGATGTCGTAGAGCAGCACCGGCAGGTCGGTGGCGTCGGCGACGGTGCGGAAGTGCGCCAGCAGGCCGGCCGGCGGGGGCTTGGAGTAGTACGGCGTGACGACCAGCAGCCCGTGCGCCCCCGCGGCCGCGGCTTGCTCGGCGAGCTCGACGGTGTGCGCGGTGTCGTTGGTGCCCACCCCCGCGACGACGCGGGCCCGTTCGCCCACCGCGTCCACGACGGCCTCGATGAGCCGCCGCTTCTCGTCGTCGCTGGTCGTCGGGCTCTCGCCGGTCGTACCGCTGAGCACCAGCCCGTCGCAGCCCTGGTCGACCAGGTGGGTCGCGAGCCGGGCGGCGGCGTCGAGGTCGAGTGCGCCATCGCCGTCGAACGGGGTGACCATCGCCGTCAGCATCCGCCCGAAGGCGTGCACTGCCTCTGCATGGTCGGTGGACGTCATATCCCCCACGCTACCGCTCGTGACAGTTCTGCTCCCCCACGACTCCGGGCCTCTGTCTTGGTGACGCGCGTGGCACCGAGGCGGTGGCCGGGAAGGCGGACGGCACCATTTGGTGCAGTAAGCACCACTTTTGCTCCAAGAGTGGTGCTTTGCGCACCGAGCGCGGCTGGCCAACCAGTCGGCGCCCATCGCGTCCGGCGACCTGCCCAGCAGCGGCCACCCCAGCGGGTCCGATGTCAGGCCCGCTCGTAGGTGGCGATGTCAAAACCGTCGTACGGCTCGCGCGACACCTCGCGCCAGGCCGACCAGTCGAGCGCCGGGAACCAGGTGTCCCCCTCGGGCTCCAGCGGCAGGTGGGTCAGCACCAGCCGGTCAGCCAGCGGCAGCGCGGCGCGGTAGACCTCGGCCCCGCCGATGACGAAGACCGCCGGGTCGATCACCGCGGCAACCTCCAGCGCCACCACCACGTCGTGGCAGACCACCACTCCCTCCGGCGCCGGCCAGTCCGCCTGACGGGTGACGACCACGCTGGTGCGCCCGGGCAGCGGCCGCCCGATCGAGTCGTACGTGCGGCGCCCCATGACAAGCGCGTGTCCCATCGTCAGCGCCTTGAAGTGGGCGAGGTCGCCGGTGCGTGGCCACGGCAGCCCGCCGTCGCGCCCGATGACCCCGTTGGCGGCGACCGCCGCGACCAGCGTCACCGTCATACCGCGATGGGCGCCTTGATCCCCGGGTGCGGGTCGTAGCCGGAGATCTTGACGTGGCCGAGGTCGAAGGCGTCCAGCGAGCGCACCGATGGGTCCAGCCACAGCTCGGGCAGCGCCCGCGGCTCGCGGGCCAGCTGCAGCCGGGCCTGGTCGAGGTGGTTGAGGTAGAGGTGCGCGTCGCCCAACGTGTGCACGAAGTCGCCGACCTCCAGGTCGCACACCTGCGCGACCAGATGGGTGAGCAGCGCGTACGAGGCGATGTTGAACGGCACGCCGAGGAACACGTCGGCCGAGCGCTGGTAGAGCTGGCACGACAGCCGGCCGGGCCCAGCCCCAGGCTCCGATCCCGACGGGGTCACGTAGAACTGGAACAGCGCATGGCACGGCGCGAGCGCCATCTCCGGCAGATCGGCGACGTTCCACGCCGACACCACGTGCCGGCGCGAGTCGGGGTCGCTGCGGACCTGCTCGACGACCGCGCCGAGCTGGTCCACTGAGCTGCCGGAGAGGGTCGGCCAGGCCCGCCACTGCCGGCCGTACACCGGGCCGAGGTCGCCGGACGCGTCGGCCCACTCGTCCCAGATCGTGATGCCGCG
>JBBSMN010000127.1:0-8801 GCA_038233135.1 Propionibacteriales bacterium | reverse complement strand
GTCTCGCAGGCAACGGTGAAGACGCACGTGAACCTGGTGCTCGCCAAGCTTGGCGTGGTCTCGCGCGTCCAAGCGGTAGTGCTGGCCTACGAGACCGGTCTGGTCCGGCCCGGCGGCTGACCCCGCCGTCGGACGTCAGACGGATCGCTCTGCCGCGAGCAGGGCGACCACGGTCGCCCAACTTTGGCTTCCCTCTGGGTCAAAGGGAGTCGTTCCCGCGGGTCGATCCTCTTGGGGACGGGCCCTGCGTGACCCAGCCAGAGACCAAAGACCATGGCGATCGCGTCCGCTGGTCGATCGGTCAACGAGACGTTGTTCATCCCCTTCAGTCGATGGTTCGTGCTCGACCTCGACCTTGGCTCCGGCAGGAGTGTCAGCTTGCAGGAGTGCAGCAGCATCTTGCTCGATGGCCGTCGCACGCTTGAAGCATGAGCTGTGGGTGCTTCGCCAAGGACCCGATTACTGGGTGTGGCCGACGGTGGTGGTGGCGGGGCCGGGCGCTGGGTTCCGTTGAAGACGGGCGAGGGCGGACCACTTCCCCACTCGCGCGAAAAGCGGCCGGTTCGGGGTAATCTCCAGGTTGTCCGGCGAGTTTCGTCGGGATCAACTCAAAATCGCGCTGGTGCTACCTCGTGTAGCACGCCCACCTGGAAACGATGTCCAACGGGAGGCAACGGGACCCGATTTCACGCTCAGAACGGCCATTTCGGGCTCATGTGCCGGGATATGTGCTAAGCGTCTCCCAGATGCGCCGCGAAGCGGCGTACTGCCGCCTTCTGCGTGGATCAGCAGGACCGTCGTGCAGCCGGTGGGTCCGGAGCTTTCGTAGGAGAGCATCGCCGCCAGGCAACCGTCAGCGGGCCGCCACCGCAACCGCATTGCGCCGGGTAGCGGCGACCACCGGGCCCCGGTGCGGGATCGCCGCCGCCAGCGCGAACGTGGCGAGCAGGGACCAGTAGAGAACCGCGGCCCACGCGCCGTGCGAGTCGGAGATCGACAGCGACGGCCCGCCGACGTCCTCGGCCGTCAGCGCCCAGACGGGCACGCTCGAGGCGAACACCAGCCCGCAGACCGTGCGCACCCCGACCGGCCCGCGTCCGGCGATCGCGTAGCCGCCGATCATGCACATCGCCGGCACCGCGACGGCCGCCAGCCCCACGGCCCCGTCGGTCCCGAAGGACAGCGGGTCCGTCAGCAAGATGGCGCCGAACAGCATCGGTGACCACACCACCCAGCGCCGGTGCGGGATCGCGCCGGACCAGCGCCGCCACTCGGCCCACGCGAGGACCCCCCCGATCAGGGTGCCGGGCAACAACACCCACACGAAGGTGGCGACGACATCGACGCCGGCCCCGTCGCCCGCCACCTCCCACATGAACGCCCGCAGCGAGGCGGCCCAGGCGAAGCCCGCCAGCGCCCCGATCGCCACGGCCTGCCAGGCGGCCGGGACGAGCACCGGCTTGTCGGCGCGCTGCGGGATCGCGGACGCCACGCAGGGCAGGGCGACCAGCGATGCGGCGTACAGGCCCACCCACAGTCCGTGCGGCTCGCCGAGCGGGTGCTGGTCGGAGGCCATCACCAGCATCAGCAGGACCAGGAGCGTCGCGAACACTCCGCAGGAACGCCGCCGCAACGCGTGCCCGCGCCCCGACAGGGCGAAGCCGCCCGCAAGGCCGGTCAGCGCCACCCCCACCGAACCACCGCCGATGCCCTCGGTGACGAACTGCCGGAAGATGGTGGGGTCGAGCAGCGCGGACGAGAACAGCAGCGGGGCCAGCACCAGCAACCGGCTGCGGGACAGGCCGGCGCGGCGGCGGTGCTCGGCCAGCCCGAATGCCGCGCCCACGATGGTCCCCGGCAGCAGGACCAGCAGGAACGTGCCGTACCAGTGCACCGTCGACCCCTCACCGGCGGCCATCTGGATCATCCAGCCGCGCAGACCCGCCGCCCAGGCCAGGCCCGCGACGGCCCGGTCAGCACGAGCCGGTTCACGTCCGTGGTCTCCTCATCACGAGGCCAAGCGCCGCGAAGCCCAGCAGCCAGACGGCGATGGCGAACCGGCCGGCGACCATCGGCCCGAACAGGCCGGGGAGGAGCACCACGAACACGTACACCCCGAGGGCGAGCAGCAGCCAACGAGCCACGCCGTCGAAGAGCCTGGTGCGCAGCGCGCCGACGCCCGCGACGACCAGGGCGACGCCCAGCAGCACCGTCGGGATGCCGTACAGGGCGCCGACCAGGGCCCCCCGGCCGGTCTCGAGCGGTGCGTCGGTGGCGATGAGGGCGAGCAGCTCCATCGCCGTGAGGACGACCTGCCCGGCCAACGCCACCCACGTCCCGACCCGCAACGCGCGCGAGGGGTGCCGCCGTTCGAGCAGCAGGAGACCCGCGAACAGCGGCAGCATCGCGGCGTGCTGCACGGTGAAGACCACCTGCCAGGTCACGAACCACGTGGCGTCGAACGGGTAGCTGAATCGGTCCTCGGCGACCATCGGCTCCCACGCGATGATGACGACCGCGCAGGCAGCGCCGACGAGTGAAGCCACGGCGCCCACGAGTCCCCAGGTGCGCAGACGCGCCTGGTCCGTGGTGGGCTGGTGATCGGTGGCAACGTCGCTCGCGGTCATGGGAGAACGCTAGGAACGCCGACGCCCCCGGCGCATCGGAGGAACCACTCAACTTGCGCCACTCAGACCTAGAGTGCTGAGCGTGTCCATTGCGGAGGAGCTCGTCGAGCGGGCGCGCGGCCTTTACCGCCGCGGCGCCATCGGCGACGCGCTGGCCGCGTGCGAGCGGGCGGCCGACGAGGCTCGCCTGACCGGCGAGGTCGCCGCCCTGGCCGACGCTGCGACGGTGATCCGGGTCGGACACCGCGGCTCGGTCTCGGGTCGCGTCCACGAGCTCTGCGTCGACGCGCTCGCCCGGCTCGGCGAGAGCGACCCGGTCCGCACCGCGCGGGTGCGGGCGCAACTGGTCGCCACCAGCGACCCGTTCGGACCACCCGAGCCCTTCGACCTGCCCCCCGAGAGCGATGATCCGGAGGCGACCTTCCTCCGGCTCCAGGCCTGGCACGCCGAACGGTTCGCCATCGAGCACCTGCCCGAGAGGCTCGTCGTCGCCGACCAAGCGGTCGAGCTCGGCCGGCGGACCGGCACCGACGAGTACGCCGCGTGGAGACGCCGTTGGCGGATGGACGCCTACGCCGTGCTGGGCGACCGGATCGACCTGATCGCCGAGGCCGCCGCGCTGCGCCCGCTCGTCGCCCGACTCGGCCATCCGGACTGGACGGCGTACGTGCTGCTCGTCGACGCCTCCCAGCGGCTGCTGGAGGGCAGGTGCGCCGACGCGCTCACGCTCGTCGACCGGGCACGGGACGCGGACCCCGAGGGGGAGGCCGAGTTCTTCCACCTCGTCTTCACCTCGGTCGTGGCGATGCAGACCGGCCGCGCCCTGCCGGAGCTCACGGAGGCGGTGCGGACGGTCGTCGACCGGCTGCCGTACCTGGCCGGCGGCTGGCTCTGCACGATGTTCAAGGCAGGTGGGCGCCGCGAGGAGGCCGAGGACCTCTGGCGGGCGCTCGCCCCGCACGTGCGCCGCTTCCCCGACCGCGCCCCGGAGTGGGTGATCGCCGTCGTGGGGAACGCAGAGGTCTGCGCCTGGCTCGGCGACGCCGAGACGGCCCGGGTCGTCTACGACCAGCTCGCGCCGTACTCCGGTCTGCACGCGATCGGCCTGGCCTGCACGCCGTACGACGGTCCCGTCGACCTGGCGCTCGGGCGGCTCGCCGCGACGTACGGTGACGCCGACCAGGCTCGCATCCACCTGACGGCGGCGCTTCGGGCGAGCGAGGCGATGCACGCCACGCCCTGCCAGGCGCTGGAGCTCGCCGAGCTCGGCGAGCTCGGCGACGCGGCGAGCACTGCCCGCGCCCGCACGCTCGCGACACGTCTGGGCATGGAGCCGCTGCTGGCCAGGCTGCACGGTCCGCTCGACGACAGCCCCCTGACCCGACGCGAGGCCGAGGTCGCCGCGCTCGTCGCCGACGGGCTGAGCAACGCGACCATCGCCGACCGGCTGACGCTCTCGGAGCGCACGGTAGAGAACCACGTCAGCCACATCCTGCGCAAGCTCGACCTGACCTCACGCGCGGGAATCGCCTCCTGGCACGCTCGTCGGTCCTCACCCGCTGGTTGAGGACATCGCGCAGCGACCGTCACGAAACCAGCAACCGACGAGCTCGCTGGCCGCGTTATCGCCAGCCGCGCTGACCGGGTTCGCGCCCGGGATGCTGGCCACATGGCTTTGCAGGGTGAACTGTTGGCGATGGCCGACAGGGCGAACGCCGTCCACCCTCGCGGGGCGTTCGCTCAGCTGAGCGCGACCTCACAGCCGGGACCGTCCGCCTTCTCGCGGTCGCTCAAATGTTCGATGAGGAAACAGACGTGCCTGCCGATGCGGGGCCAGGTGGCGCCCGTCCGTGGTGTGAGCGCCGGCCGCGGGTGGCTCACTCGGTTCGGTAGGCACGGGTGCCGTGGCCAGCAACGTGCCGCAGGAACCGAGCGGGGTATCAGACCGCCGAGCGGCCCCTGCCACCCACCGTGCCGGCAGTTCCACCGGCCGCAGTGGCTCCCGCTAGGTTGCCCGCGATGACCGACTCCAGCCCATCACCACCCATCGACTGGTTGCTCGCCGAACTCACGCTCGAGGCGAAGATCGGCCTGGTGCACGGCCCCATGGGAGTGGCGGCGGGCGGCGCGCCGAAGCCCGCGACGGCACGCGGGTCGGCCGGCCACAACCCCGGTGTGCCGAGGTAGCACCAGCCCCCTCCACGTGTACTTCCAGGTGGCCCGGGTCCCGGCGACACCGTCGCAGTCCTCCGGCTCGAAGCGCCAGCCTCCGCCGAGACTCGCGAAGAACCAAGGCCGGGAGACAATGGTCTCCCCACCGAGGTGGGAGGACGGTAGGAGGCCTAGCGGCTGATCATCCGGGGTCCGAGACGCGCCCGGCTGTAGGTGTGGACCCCCCTGGTCGGCGGCGGTCCGCCGTCGAGGAAGTACTGGTGGCGGAGGAACGGGTCCCAGCGCAGCCGGATCGGCCCGGTCGTCTGTGAGACCGCGAACGCCACCGCGGGCTCCAGCGGCACGAAGATCTCGGCGGTGACCTGGGGCACCGGCCAACCCTACGAAGATCTCCGCACGGTCCTCCCATGGCGGTGGTGTGCTTCGAGGCCGCGCGAGCCGCCGCCGTCTACGACCTGCGCCCAGTGCACGGCAGCGGTGGTCATGTGCGCGACCGTATGCTTGCGTGGGCGGTGATCGCGTCGATCACCTGCGGCCACACCTCCCGCGGCAGGTCGTGACCCATGCCGGCAATGACCAGTAGCTCTGCGTCGGGCACGGCCGCAGCGGTGGCACGACCACCCTCGAGCTGCACGAGGGGGTCGCTGTCGCCGTGGATGACCAGCGTTGGCACCCGCACCCGGTGCAGCTCGTCGCTGCGGTCGCCGGATGCGTGGATCGCCAGCAGTTGTCGGGCCACCCCCGGCGGGTCATAGTTGCGGTCATACGACTCGCCGGTCACTTCGCGGCGCCACTGCTCGTCCAGCGGGTACGCCGGCGAGCCGATCACACGGGATCCGGCGACTGCCTGCCCGATGGCTTCAGCGCGGCTGGACACCGCCGGGGCGCGCAGCGCCTCTGCTGCCTCGCGGGTGGGGGCGCCCAGGTGCGGCGCCGGGGTGGACATGATCGAGGTCAGCGTGAGCAGCCGCTGCGGATGCTCGATCGCCAGCGTCTGGGCAATCATGCCGCCCATCGACACCCCCACCACGTGCGCTGCGGCGATGCCTAGGTGGTCCAGCAGAGCCACGATGTCGTCTGCCATGTCCGCCAGGTCATAGCTCGCCGACGAGGTGTCGCCGCGATGGATGGCGGCGTCGATGTCGGGAGCCTGAGCCTCGTCCAGGTGGGTAGACAGCCCGATGTCACGGTTGTCGAAAAGCACGACGAGAAAGCCGCGGTCCACAAGGGAGGCAACGAGGTCCGCGTGCCAGGAGATCAGCTGGCCGCCTAGGCCGGCCACCAGCAGCAGTGGTGGGTCGTCCGGCGAGCCGGAGGTCTCGAACGCCAGCCGCACGCCGTCGCGTTCCGGGGCGTAGTCCACGTTCACGAGGGGACCTTCCAGTCGGACACATCGGGCGCAGGGTGGTAGTGCGCGCTACGGCAAACAATGCTCGCAGCGGGGGCACGTGCCCCGCAATGTCCGCCGCCGCCACCGCCGACGCGGTCGCAGCCGTCGACCCGCACCTCACCGACGACGAGGTTGCTGCCCTGCAGGATCCGTACGTCCCGCACCCGGTGGTCGGGCATACGTAACCTCGCCGGTCTCCACGTCGACGAAGGCGTCGGCGCGCCCACGGGTGGCCAACACCTGTTCGGTGTTGGTCTCGTCGCTGCGATGCACCCACTCGGCTGCCTCCTCGGCGGAGCGCCCGTGCGCTCGATGGCGGGCGATCAGCCGCGGCACCCGAACCTCGGCCGGCAGGTCGAGGAACCAGACCTCGTCCAGCAGATCCCGCACCCGTCGCCACGGCCCGCCGAGCAGCAGGTAGTTGCCCTCGACGACCACCAGCTCGGTCTCGTGCGGCACCGCGATGGCGGCTGGGACGGCCCGCTCCCGGTCGCGGTCGAACGCCGGTGCGTGCACCACCGCCGCCTCGTTTGTGCGCAGCTGTTCCAGCAGCCGCACGAAGCCAGTGGCGTCGAAGGTCTCCGGTGCGCCCTTGACGTCGACCAACCCGGCGGCCTCGAGCTCGGCTGCCGAGAGATGGAAGCCGTCCATCGCGACCACCGCTGCGCTGCGGCCGGCAGCAGTGCACGCAGACACCAGTGCCGCAGACACGGTGGACTTGCCGACCCCCGGTGGACCGGCGAGCCCCAGCAGCCACCGCCCCGACCGCTCGGTGAGGGCGGCGGTCACCGGCGACGTCAACAGCTGCCAGGGCTGGTCAGATCGCTGCCCCCGGCTGGGTGTCCGGCCGTCCATGGACAGAGACTCTAGAGAGGGGGCAGCGGCGCGCCGGTTTCGACCAGGGTGTGTCCGCGCTCGTAGTCGTCGTCCGCGTCGTGTGTCAGCGCCCCCACGGTGACGCCGCTGCTGCCGTACCAGACCGTCCAGCCGCCGTGCGGGTGGTCCACCAGCGTCGCGGAGTCGAAGCCGTCCCCCCAGGCGACGTGCTTCAGCACCCGGTCGCCGATGTCGGACCAGAATCCGGGCGCCTCGCCCCACGACGCCTCTGCACCCGCCGCGGTCGCCCCGGCCACCTGCCCCATCGTCAGCGCCTCACCCCAGTGCTCGACGGCCAACGGCCGGCCGGCGGCGGCGTTGTGCGCAAGGGCCACGTCCCCGGCCGCGAACACCCTTGTCGCGCTCGTGCGCATGTGCTCGTCCACGACCACCCGGCCGTCGCGCACCGCCAACCCGGCCACCTCGGCGAGCTCGACCCGGGGCCGTACACCGGCAGCAACCAGCAGCACGTCGCCGTCCAGCGCCGTACCATCGGCGAGCTCGACCCGGTGGCCTGCCACGATCCGCTCGACCTGCGCGCCCAGCACCAGCCGCACATCGGCAGCACGTAGCCAGCCGGTGATCCGCTCGCCTGCCTCGCTGCCGAGCCGGGCCTCGTGCGGCACCCGTTCCTGAGTCACCAGCGTCACGTCGAGGCCGCGCATGGCTAGCGACACCGCCGCCTCGCAGCCGATGAACCCCGAGCCCACGACCACCGCGCTGCCTGCCGCTGATGCCGCCTGGCGCAACAGGTGGGCCTGGCCCAGGGAGCGCAGCCGTCGGACGTCGGCGTGGCCGCCGCCCGGCACCGGCAGGCTGACCGGTGCGGCGCCGGTGGCGAGCACGCAGCACTCGAAAGCGATGCGTTCACCGGTCGACAAGGTGACCGTGCCGGTGTCAAGCGCGACCACCTGGGTCAGCAGCCGCACCGAAGCAGCGGCAGCCGACCAGAAGGCGGCATCCTCCGACGCCACGTCCTGCGCTGCGAGCTCGCCGCGCAGGAACTCTTTCGACAGCGGCGGGCGGTCGTACGGCAGCACCGAATCCGCGGAGATCATGCACACCGTGCCGTCGGCACCGGCGTCGCGGTAACCGCGCACCGCCTCCAGGCCCGCCGGGCCACCGCCCACCACCACCAGGTCGTACCTGCTCCATGCCACCGGCCGAGCCTATGAGCCGGGCCCTGGTCCGACCACTCGGGCTAGCATCGCGCGGGTGACCGCGCCGACCGCCTCAGCACCAGGGTTGCGAGACGTCACCGCGGAGTTGCGCGGCCGCGTCGCCCGCGCCCGCGAAGGCGGACCAGCTAAAGCCCGAGACCGACATCTGACCCGCGGCAAGCTGCTGGTTCGCGACCGGGTCGACCGGCTGCTCGACCCGGGCTCGCCCTTCCTGGAGCTCAGTCCGCTGGCCGCGACCGGCATGTACGACGACGCGGTGCCGGCCGCCGGCATCGTCACCGGGATCGGGCGAGTCGAGGGCCGCGAGTGCGTGATTGTCGCCAACGACGCGACCGTCAAGGGTGGCACGTACTACCCCATGACGGTCAAGAAGCACCTGCGCGCGCAGACCGTCGCGATGGACAACCGGCTGCCGTGCCTGTACCTGGTGGACTCCGGCGGCGCGTTCCTGCCGATGCAGGATGAGGTGGTCCCCGACCGCGAGCACTTCGGCCGGATCTTCTACCACCAGGCGCAGCTGTCGGCCCGCGGCATCCCGCAGCTGGCGGCGGTGAT
>JBBSMN010000126.1:0-8886 GCA_038233135.1 Propionibacteriales bacterium | reverse complement strand
CCGTGAAAGGCCAGCCGCAGGATCTCCCACTGCACCGGGTCGGTGTCCTGGAACTCGTCCACCATGACCACGCGATAGCGCGCATGCACCCGCCGGCGGGCCGCCTCGCCCTGCACGGGGTCGAGCATCGCGTCACGCAGCCGGGTCAGCAGGTCGTCGTAGTCGCGCAGCCGCCGCTGCCGCTTGCGGGCCTCGACCTCGGCGCGGGCCGCGACGGTCAAGCGGTACCGCTCGGCGGCGGTCTCCGACTCTGCGTCGGCCGGCACCAGCCGGGCGTGCCGGTCACCCACCGCCGCACGCACCAGCGAGAGCATCTCGCCGCGGCTCATCGTCGGCTCGCCCGAGTCGGGCCGCCCCCACTTGCGCAGGTAGAGGTCGTCGACGACCTCCACCACCAGGTCGTCGACGCTCTCGACGAACGTGGCGTCCGGCTCGTAGTCGCCGGCAACGCCGAGCCCTATCAGCATCTGCTGGCAGAAGCCGTGCGTGGTGGCGATGGTGGCGGCATCGAAGTCGCCGAGCGCGATGATCAGCCGCTCACGCCGGACGGCGATCTCGTCGTCGGTGCCGGCGAGCAAGCGCAGCAACTCGTCGTCGCCGGTGCGCGCGCGCGCGGGGTCGGCCAGCCCGCGCTCGGCGCTGACCAGCCGCTCGCGTACCCGCTCGCGAAGCTCCTGGGTGGCGGCCCGGCCGAACGTGACCAGCATCAACTCGTGCAGCTCGGCGTGCCCCTCGGCGACATACCGGGTGGCGAGGGCGGCGATCGTGAACGTCTTGCCAGTGCCGGCGCTGGACTCCAACACCGTGGTCCCGCTGGGCAGCGGGCCGCAAACGTCGAACTCCGCGACCGCCTCCGTGTCGTCGGTGTCGCGGCTCACTGGTGGTCTCCCGGCGGGGTCAGTCAGATCAGAGGAGGACGGAGGCTTCAAGCACGGTCTCGGTCACTGCCGATCGTCGGCCAGGTCGGCCACGACCTGTTGCATCGTTGCGCAGGTAGGCCTGGATCGACTGACCCGCTGCACGTGAGCATCGCTGAATGATCTCGTGGGCGTCCTCGGGGAGCTGACAAATCTGGATCGTCGCCACGACGCGACGGTAGCGCTCCAGTGCGACTCTCTCTGGGTGGCGCCTCAGTGCTCAGTCGTCGTCGACGCGCCGGCGGGAGCTGTGCGGGCCCCTTGCATCTGAACCTCCGATCCGCAAACGTACGAAGCGCAATCTCGTGCGTCCAGCTGGAGGAACACATGGTGTCGGTTCTCGCCGTCGGGGCAGCTGGGTCCGTTCGCCGGCCTGGTCGTGCCCGAGCTCACCCGTCGCGGAGCAGATGTCCGGGGGTTCGTACGGCACGAGCGTCAGGCAGCACAAGTCGAGGCGAACGGGGCTAGCCAGGTCGTCCTCGGCGACCTGAGCGACGCCGACTCGGTGCGGGCCGCGCTGGACGGGGTGGACGCGGCCTTCTACGTCGCGCCGGCGTTCGTCGACCACGAGGCCGACCTCGGGGTCGGGTTCGTCGACGCTGCGGTCGGGTGCGGCGTACGCCGCATCGTCTTCTCGTCCGTGGTCCACCCCGTCCTCAGCTCGCTGGTCAACCACGCGGCGAAGGCCCCGGTGGAGGAACGGATCTTGGACTCGGGTCTGGAGTACACATTCCTGCACCCCGCGCTGTTCTTCCAGATGCTGGGGCAGCGCTACGGCGACATCGTCGGCCGCGGTGTCCTGGACGAGCCGTGGTCGAGCGAGACGTCCTTCTCCCGGGTCGACTACCGCGACGTCGCCGAGGTCGCGGCCCGTGCGGTCGTCGACGACGACCTGTTGTGGGGAACCTTCGAGCTCTGTTCGGAGCGGCCACGCAACCGCCACGAGGTGGCCGCCGTCATCTCCGAGGTCGCGGGCCGGCCGATCGAGGCGCGACGGTCCGAGCCCCCGGACCCGGCCCGGTCCGGCCCGATGGCCGCGATGTTCGCGCACTACGACCGTGTCGGGCTGATGGCCAACCCGCTGACCCTCGAGGCATGCCTGGGCCGGCCACCGCGCACGTTGGAGGACTACTTGCGCGAGGTGGCCGACCAGACGGCGGCATCCACGTGAGCGCACGACCCTGACCTGTCTGACCACGCCCGAGGAGGCTGCACCCCGATGGCTTCGATTCCCGACGACGACCCGACCCGCCAGCTGACCGTGAGCGAGCGCGACGACGCGTCCGTCCCGCAGATCTTCCTTGCCGGCGACACCTACTCCGTGCTGGTCACCGGACAACAGACCGGCGGCCGCTACTGCCTGATCGACATGCACGTCCCGGACGGCGGCGGCCCACCGCCGCACCGGCACGACTTCGAGGAGATGTTCACGATCCTTGAGGGCGAGGTGACCTTCACCTTCCGCGGAGAGGACCAGACCGTTGGGGCGGGGTCCACCGTCAACATCCCGGCGAACGCACCCCACTTCTTCCGCAACCAGTCCGGCGGCGACGCCCGCATGTTGTGCCTGTGCGCACCGGCGGGACAAGACGAGTACTTCCGCCGCGTCGGCGACCTCCTCGAGACCCGCACCTCGCCGCCTCCCCACCTCGATGACGACCAGCTGGCGGAACGCCGTCGCAAAGCCGCAGATCTCGCCTCGGAGTACGACACCGAGATGCTCACCTGATCGTCAGGACTCCCGGTCGGCCAGGATGTCGACGACGGCGACCGGGATCTGTACGGTCGCCAGAGTCCTAGGCGGTCACCTCGGCATCCAGCAACGGCGTCCACAGCAGGCGGGCCAGCACCGCGAAGCGGCTGGTCTCGCTCTGGGCGACCGCGTGCAGCTGCTCGGCCGGTGCTGGCAGGGCGGCGACCAGGTCGCGGAACAGGTACGCCTCGCCCCACACGACGCGTTGGTACTCGTCGTCGATCTCGTACTTCGACCAGACGGGGCCCGCGGCTGCCATGGCGTCGGGCTCCGACTCGCCCAGGTGCCGACGCTCGGCGTAGGCGTACGAGGCGCTGAGCGGCAACGGCAGCGGTTCGCACAGGCCCGTGGCCTGCAGCTCGACCAACGTCGCCAAGGCGGCCACCGCCACGTCCGCCCGTGGCGCGGTGAGCACCGTCCGCCTGGGCGACCTGGCGGCGCGGCCGACCGTCGTCGCCTGCCAGGTCCGCTCGGGTCGGCCGGCGGCGAGGGCGAGCAGCTGTACCCAGGCGCGGATCCGGTGCTTGGCGGCGAGGTTCGAGTAGACGGTGCGGGTGACAACGTCGCCGTGCACTCCGCTGACCGTGCCGACGAGCACCGGCCCAGCGGGCAACGACACCGCCACGTCGACAGATCGAGCCGGGCCGATCCGGTCCGGTGCGCCGGCGGCGAAGATCGCCTCGCTGACCTCTCGCACCTCCGCCAGCAGCCGCCGGCCGAGTGCCCCGGGCGGCAGCTCGCCACGTCGCCACTCCGCCTGCGTACAGGCCTGCTCGTCGGCGCCGGCGAGCCGAGCCCGCAGCCAGCGATCCCCGATCGCCCACCTGTCCAGGCCATCCAGGTCGGCGGTCAAGGCGTCGTCCAGCTCGTCGGACTCGCCGGCCGCCGTGACCCCGAGCCGTTGGCGCAGGAACCCGCGCACCGGGTGCTCGAGAAATCCGATCAGCGCGTCCAGGTCAAGGGGGGCGTCTCGCGCAGCCTCCGGTGCGGGCAGAGCCCCGGTCAGGAACGGGCCGACCGGCTCCCGGCGCCGGGTGGCGTTCACCGCGCCGGCGAGCGCTGAGCGGTCGAAGCTGAAGGGACGCGCGGCGCCCAGCGCCCCCGCCTCGAAGTTGCGGGCGTCGAACGGCTGCAGCGGATGCCGCACGACGACCCGTTCGCGTGCCGGCCTCTGGTCGTGCGTACGGACCGTGGCGTCGACGACGTCGAGGATCTCGCCGAGCGGGACCGCGGTCGCGCGTACGGAGTTGGTGCGCTCGTCGGCACCGGTGTAGACGACGACGAGGTGCTCCTGGGCGGCGAGGACCGCGTCCAGCAGCAGCTGGCGGTCCTCACTGCGTCTGTCCCGCTCGCCGGCCAGCGGATCGCGAGCCAAGACATCGTCGCCATCGACCCCGGCGGTGCGGGGGAACACCCCGTCGTCGAGGCCCAGCAGGCAGATGACCCGGTGCGGCACAGAGCGCATCGGCACCATCGAGCACATCGTCAGGTTGCCGGTGCGGAAGTTGGCACGGGTCGGGCGCCCGGCCAGTCGGTCGGCCAGCAGGGCGCGTACGTCGCCGAGCGCCAGCGCCACCGTGCCGGCTCGCCCATCTGCCGACTCTGCGACCTCGGCAAGCTCGCGACGCACCTGCGCCAGCTGCCACTCCTCGGCTGCGCTGACCGCTGTGAGCGCAGCGACCGCTCCGGACAAGGCGTCCAGCCAGTCGGCGAGCGGGTGGGTGCCGGTGAGCCCGTCCAGCGCCTGCTCGAGCCGGTCGATCAGCTCCGCGAACCTTCCGGCGAGGTCGACGTCGGCCGAGTCGACGTCATCCAGCGGGAGGGCCAACCCCACCCAGCGTGGCTCGCCGGGGTCGTCGGCCATGCTCGCCCCAAGCAGCAACCGGTCCAGTCCAGCCGTCCAGGTGTTCTGGGCCACTCCCTCCAGGTGCCAGGGCGCCCGGTGGGGCGCGTCCAACCCCCAGCGCACACCGGCGACCTGCACCCACTCGCGGATACGCTCGAGATCGTCGTCTTCCAGACGGAAGCGGCGCCGCACCGGTGGCTGCGCGATCAGGTCGATCACCTGCGAGGCGGTGAGCCGGCTATCGGCGAGATCGAGCAGCCGCGCCAGGATCGCCAGCAGTGGGTTGGTCTGGCGCAACGACCGGTCGGCCAGGCGTACGTGCAGGCCGTGTCCGGGGTGGACGGCAGCGGCCGCACCCGGCTCCTCGCCGGCCGGTGCCAACCCGAACGTGGCGGAGACCAGCGGGGCGTACGCCTCGATGTCCGGGCACATCACCAGCACGTCGCGGGGCTCGAGGCTCGCGTCCTCGGCGAGCAGGCCCAGCAGCACCTCGCGCAGCACCTCGACCTGCCGTGCCCGGCCGTGGCAGGCGTGCACCTGCAGGCTGCGGTCCTGGAGGTCGTGCAACGGTCTCTTGTCCGCGTGCTCGGGCAGCGGCGGTCCAGGGGGTGCGGTGTCGGTGCGCAGGTCGCGCTGCAGCCGGCCAAGGAGCGTCGTCGGCTCGGCGTCCGGCAGCGGGTGATGCTGGTCGGAGCTGATGACCGATCCGGCAGTGCCCACCAGGAGCGACCTCATCTCACGCGCGTCGCGACCCAGAGACGACAGCAAGCGGTTGGAGCCGGTCGCCGAGCCGGTCGCCGGGCCGGGGGCGGCGTGGCGGCGTGGCGGCTCATCGGCGTCGGCGAGCGGCCCGGCGGCGCGCTCCCACTGCACTGCGGACGGGTGTGGCAGCCAGAGGTGCACGTCCCGGTGCGCCGCCAGCGCGCCGACCACGGCGACCTGTCCCCGGGTCAGGCGCGTAAGCCCGAACAGGCTGAGCCGCGACGGCATTGCGACGAGGTCGGGCTCGGCGCGCAGGGCGGCGCTTGCCTGGTCGATCCGCTCGGCGGGGCTGGCAGCATCGAGGTGGGCGCGGAGCCGCCGCCACAGCTCCACCTGCCAGTGCAGGTCGGTGGGGACCACGCCCCCGGCGCCGTCGGAGTCGGAGTCGGAGTCGGAGTCGGTGAACCACGCCCGCAGCATCGCCGGCCGCTGCTCGCCGTAGGCGGTGAACAGGCCGGTCAGGTGTTGCGCGGCCGCCATGCGCCGCGACGTCGAGCCGGCCGCGCCGCCGGCCGCGAGGTGCCGCGTCAGGACGGCGCACCACGGCTCGCCGGCACACGCATCCAGCACGTCGAGCACGGACCACACCAGCCGGGTGGGCGCCCAGGGATCGTCGGCGGCGTCGACCCCGGTGCCCGCGGCCACAGCCGCTGCGACGAGGTGGGACGGTGCGGGGAAGCCGACGTTGGCGCAGACGCCGTCGCCGGCGCTGGGGCCGGCCCGAGCCCCGAGGTGGTGGGACAGCCGCTGGGTCAGCCAGCGTTCCACGCCGCGAGCGGGCACGGCGACAAGGTCGGGCGCGAGCGGGTCGGCCGGCGGCGTGCGCAGCACGCCGGCGAGAGCCTCGACGAGGACGTCGGCGCGCTCAGCGCGGTGCAGGTGCAGGCCGCTCACGCCGCCCTCTCAATCACCATGGCGCGGGACACTAGCGCCCCGGCCGGAGCGGCCGATGCCGAGTGCGGCGTCAGCGTCCATCAACCGCGCCGGATCAGCTGCGCGCTGCCCGAGAGGCCCGGTCATTCGCCCGCTGGATGGCGTCCACCAGCTCGGCCTTGGTCATCCGCGAGCGGCCGCGGATGTCGAGGCGGCGCGCGACGTCGGCAAGGTGCCGCTTCGACGCGTTGGCGTCCACTCCCCCGGCCGTCTCGCGATTGGTGCTGACGCCGCCCTCGGCCTGCGCGTCGGAGGGGCCGGACTCGTCCTTGGGCTCCCACCGGTCGCCGACCTTCTCGTGCGTGTGTTTGAGCGCTGCGTACGCCACCTGGTTGGCCCGTTGCTCGTCGTCGTACTGGTCGGCCGCGGAGTCATGGGCCTTGGCAAAGGTGCGCTGCGCCTTGCCATCCGAGCGCTGCAGCGTGCTCGGCAGCTCGTCCTGCAGGGCTTTGCCGCTCCTGGTGGTCTTGGGCATGGCGGTCCTCCTCTGCGGTCCAACCTGCCATGGTCGCTGCACGTCCGCGCGCCATGTAAACGTGGCTTGGCCGGCCAATACGTGGCGCACCCCCGTAAAGGGTCCCGTACGGGACGTTTACGTGGCGCGCGCCGCCGAGTCAGAGTCGGGACCGACGGGGGCGCGTACGCCGGCCAGGACGGCGGGCAGCACCAGCAGCCCTGCCGCCCCACCGAGCAGCGCGAGGACGGGGTAGCCGGCGGCAGCGACCACGCCCCCGCTGGCGATGCTCGCCGTCGCCCCAGCCAGCGCGATGGACAGGTCCACACCACCCTGGGTGCGGGCCCGGTCGGCCAGGCTGGTGGCGTCGGTGAGCAGCGCGGTGCCGCCGACGAGACCGAGGTTCCAGCCGAGACCGAGCAGCCCGAGGGCCAGCGCCAGCAGCAAGACCGCGTCGGGGTCGGCCAGTGCCGCGACCAGCCCCGCCGCGACCAGGACAACGCCGCTGCCGACCAGCACCGGCAGCCGCCCGACGGCGTCGGCCAGCCAGCCGGTGAGCGGCGACGGGAGGTACATGCTTGCGATGTGGACGGCGATCACCGCCCCCACCGCATCGAGTCCGTGACCGTGGGCGATCAGGTGGACGGGGGTCATCGTCATAACCGCGACCATCGCCACCTGGCTCAGCACCATGGCGGTCGCCGCGACTCCCACCACCCGCTGCGAGTTGCCCTGGCCGGCCACCCCGGTGGCCGAGGCGTCCGCACTCAGCGCCAGCGAGCGCGCCATCAGCAACGGGTCAGGCCGAAGCAAGGTCAGCAGGACGACCCCCGCCGACCCGTACGCCAGCGCGGCCAGGACGAACGGGCCGGACAGTGCCGGCGCGCCGGCGGCGACGGCGAGGTCGCCGGTCACGCCGACGAGCGAGGGGCCTGCCACGGCACCGGCCGTGGTGGCGACCAGCACGATGCTGACGGCCCGCCCGCGCTGATGTGGGGCGGCCAGGTCGGCGCCGGCGTAGCGGGCCTGCAGGTTGGTGGCCACCCCCGAGCCGTAGACGGTGAGGGACGGCAGCAGCACCCAGACGCTCCCAAGGATCGCAGCAAGGGCCACCCCCGCACCGCCGAGGGCGCCGACGAGGTAGCCGAGCGCCAGCCCGGGTCGGCGGCCGTGACGGTTCGAGACGCGTCCCACCATGAGCGCCGCAGCGGCGGAGCCGCCGGTGAACAGAGCGGCCGGCAGGCCGGCAAGCGCGGTCGAGCCGAGCATGTCCTTGGCCAGCAGGGCACCGACCGTCACACCGGCCGAAAGCCCGGCCCCACCGAGGACCTGCGAGCACACGACCACAACAAGTGCCCGGCGTTGCATCCCCGCTCGGTCTGCCTGCAATGGTGAGATCTCGGGCACCTCGACCCGCTGCTCACCCACCGCTACTCCTGCCCTGAGACGACACCCTCCAGGGTCGCACGGGCACCGTTGTCGTGGAGCGAGGCGAGGTGCTCGCGATAGACGGCCATGAACCGGTCCTGCTCCACCAGATCACCGAAGACCTCACGATTGGCGATGAACGCGTCGGGGTCGTCGTGCTGGCCCTTGGCGGCCGCGGTCAGCTCGTCGCGCAGCCGGTCGACCACCTCGATCGGCTCCCCGGCCTCGTCGACGCCCTCCGCGTAGCGTGCCCACGCCGCGACAACCAGCGCCGAGCGCTCGATCGGGCCGCCCGAGCCGAGCTGGGACCGCACGACCGGAAGCAGCCACTTCGGGATGCGGTCGGAGCTCTCGGCGCAGAGCCGGGCAAGGGTGTCGCGGACCTCGGGATTGGCGAACCGCTCGATCAGCGTCTGCTTGTAGTCGGCCAGGTCGACGCCGGGCACCGGCTGCAGAGTGGGCGTGGCCTCCTCGTCCATGTAGCCGAGCAGGAAGTCGGCGAAAAGCTGGTCCTGTGCCACCTCGTGGGCGTAGCGGTAGCCCGACAGGTAGCCCAGGTAGCACAGCGCCTGGTGGCTGGCGTTCAGCAGCCGCAGCTTCATCAGCTCGTACGGGGTGACGTCGTCCACCAGCTGGACTCCGACGTCCTCGAACGGCGGCCGCCCCTGACTGAAGATGTCCTCCAGCGCCCACTGCGTGAACGGCTCGCACACCACCGGCCACTCGTCACGCACGTGCAGCAGCTCGGCGACCGCATCGCGGTCCTCGTCGCTGGTCACGGGGGTGATCCGGT
>JBBSMN010000125.1:0-8896 GCA_038233135.1 Propionibacteriales bacterium | reverse complement strand
TCACCCGGGTGTCGTACGGGATGCAGTCGGCGGTGCCGCACGTGCTGGCGACCCTGGACCGCACCCACGACCCCGAGCGGGTGCCGCAGGCGGTGGAGTGGGCGCGGACGGCCGGCTTCCAACAGGTCAGCCTCGACCTGATCCACGGCACGCCGGGGGAGTCGCTCGCCGACTGGGAGACCACGCTGGAGACGGCGCTCGCGATGCGTCCCGACCACGTCAGCGCGTACGCCCTGATCGTCGAGCCGGGCACGGCCCTGGCCCGGCGGGTGGCGCGCGGCGTGGTCGCCGCGCCGGACGACGACCAGGCCGCCGACTCCTACGAGCTGGCCGACGAGCTGCTCGGCGCGGCCGGCTACGAGTGGTACGAGCTGTCCAACTGGGCCAGGGAGCCGGCGGCCCGGTGCCGGCACAACCTGGCGTATTGGCGCGGCGACGACTGGTGGGGGGTCGGCCCGGGTGCGCACTCCCACGTTGGTGGGGTGCGCTGGTGGAACGTCAAGCACCCGGCGGCGTGCGCCCAGCGGGTTGACGCCGGCCTCAGCCCGGCGCACGCCCGGGAGGTGCTGAGCGCGGGGACCAGGCGCGTCGAGCGGGTGCTGTTGGAGACCCGGCTGGTGGAGGGCCTCGACGCGGACATCCTCGACGACGGGGGTCGGTCTGCCGTGCCCGGCCTGGTCGCCGACGGGCTGGCCGCGGCTGCGGCTGCGCCCGGCCGGGTGGTGCTCACCCGGCGGGGCCGACTGCTTGCCGATGCCGTGGTGCGACGGCTGCTGCCCTGATCAGGTGACCAGCCGCAGCGTCAACGGGTAGCGGAAGTCCTCGCCCCGGGAGGCCTTGACCGAGCCGAAGATGACCAGCACGACGTAGGCCAGGCCGAAGACCGCGACCAGCGGGATGATGACGAGCAGACCCAGTCCGAACGTCACGATCGCGAGCACGAAGGCGACGAACGTGCCGGCGATGCTGTAGATCAGCACCGACAGCTGGAAGTTGAGCGACTCGACCGAGTGCCGCCGGATGTAGGCCGACTCGTCGCCCTTGGTGAGCATCACGAGCAGCGGGGCGAGCAGGCCCAGAGCCATCCAGGCCGCCACGAACGACCCCAGGTGGGCCGCCATCGCCCAGTTGCGCTGCTCGGAGGTGCTGGGGGCGGGTGGGTGCGGCGAGGGGTACGGGTCGAGTGGCTGGCTCATGGCTCCAGTGAACCACCCGGCTGGATCAGCCCGGCCCGTCCTGGGTCACGAAGTCGATGAGCTCCTCCACCCGGCCCAGCAGCGCCGGCTCGAGGTCGGCGTAGGAGGACACGGTCGCCAGGATGCGGCGCCACGCCTGCGCGATGTCGGTCTGCGAGCGGTGCGGCCAGCCCAGCGACTGGCAGACGCCGTGTTTCCACGGCACCGAGCGCGGCACGCGGGGCCAGGCGTCCAGCCCCAGCCGTTGCGGCTTCACCGCCTGCCAGACATCGACGTAGGGGTGGCCGACGACAAGCACGTGACCCCGGTGCCGGCGGCGGACCGCATCGGCGATGCGGCTCTCCTTGGAGCCCGGGACGAGGTGGTCCAGCAGCACGCCGATCTTGCGGGTGGCGCCCGGTTGGAAGGTGGCGAGGTGGTCGCCGAGGTCGTCTGCGCCTTCCAAGTACTCGACCACCACGCCCTCGACCCGCAGGTCCGCACCCCAGACCTTCTCCACGAGCTCGGCGTCGTGGCGGCCCTCGACGAAGATCCGGCTGGCCCGCGCGACCCGTGCCCGGTGGCTGGTGACCGCGACCGACCCGGACGCCGTGCGGGTGGGTCCCTCGGGACGGGCGCGCACGGGGGCGCGCAGCACGACCGGCCGGCCGTCGATCAGGAAGCCGGGTCCGAGCGGGAAGGTACGCCGCCGCTGCCGCCGGTCCTCGAGCTCGACGGTGTGCAGGTCGCGGTCCGTGCGCACCACTGCGCCGCACCAGCCGGTGATGACCTCCTCGACCACGAGGTGGCGCACGGCGTCGACGGTGGAGGCGGTCGGGCGGGCCGGGTGGCTGGGTGCGCCGCCCCCGGCGAGCACGTCGCTGCCGTAGCGGTCGAGTCCGGGACGCGGGATGCCAGCCACCGGCGAGACGCTACGCGTCCGTCCGATCAGGTGGCCGTCGGCGCGCGGCCGGCTCCCCGGCCGAATCCTCCGGCCGGATCTTCCGACGTTGTGACCAGGGGGCGCACCGCAACGTCGGAAGGTCGCCATGCGGGCAGGCCGTGGGGCGGGCGGGCACGCCAAGCAGCCGGACCCCGCATGCTTGGGCAGCGATAGGAGGCGACGGATGTGGGGACCGTCAGCCGCCGCCCTGGGCGTAGCCGCGGCGTACGGCCGCACCCAGCAGGTCGGCGTCCATCGGCCACGTCCCACCTGCCAGCGCGTCGTCGACCGGCACGCCGGAGCCGGCCAGCTGTTGGATCTGTCCGGCGATGTCGGCGGCGTCCAGCCGCTGCTCGAGGATGAATTCCTTGTCGACCCGGTCGCCGTGGCCGGGCACCACCACGGTCCGGTCGCCGATCAGGCCGACCACGAGCTCCAGGGTCTGCGGCCACTCCAGCGGCCAGCAGTCGCCGCCGTACGACAACGGCCCGGACTGCTCGACCAGGTCACCGGCGCAGAGCAGGTCGGCGTCGGGCACCACGACCACAAGGTCGCCGTCGGTGTGGCCGCGGCCCGGATGCACCAGCTCCACGTGCCGGTCGCCGAGCTCGAGCAGCGCCACCGAGGTGACGGTGCGGTCCGGCTGCAGCAGGTCGGTGTCGAGGAGCGCCCCGGTGGGGCCCTCGTCCGGGGCGCCGCGCACCAGGTCACGGATCCGGTCGACATGGCCGTCCCAGGCCGCGAGAACGTTCTCGTGCGCCCACACCGGCAGCTCGTGAAAGGCGGCATTGCCCCAGGCGTGGTCGAAGTGCACGTGGGTGTTGACGACGAAACCCGGCGACGGCACTGGGAGCGCCGCGATCTGGTCGCGCAGCTCGGCCCCCAGCTCCGCGGTGGCACGGGTGTCGACGACCAGGCTCGTCTCGCCGCCTCCGACGACCGTCACCGACAGGTCCCACTCGGCGTACCGGCGCACGAAGCACCGGTCCGCGACCTCGACCCACTCGTTGCCCATGGTCGTAGACTGGCACTCGCTGGTATGGAGTGCCAGACCGGCCGTGCGGCGCATCGCCGCACCAGCCCGCCCAGCCGCCGACCGAGGGAGGACGCCGTGCTAGACGACCGCAAGCTTGCCGTCCTGCGCGCAATCGTCGAGGACTACGTGTCGACCCGCGAGCCGGTCGGCTCCAAGGCGCTGGTCGAGCGGCACACCCTCGGGGTGTCGCCCGCGACCGTACGCAACGACATGGCGGCGCTGGAGGAGGACGGCTTCATCGCCCAGCCGCACACCTCTGCGGGCCGGGTGCCGACGGACAAGGGCTACCGGCTGTTCGTCGACCGGCTGGCTTCCGTACGCACGCTCACCACGCCAGAGCGGCGCGCTATCTCGTCGTTCCTCGACGGCGCGGTCGACGTCGACGACGTCGTCCAGCGCAGCGTGCGGCTGCTGGCGCAGATGACCCGCCAGGTGGCGATCGTGCAGTATCCGACGCTCGCCCGCTCCACGGTCCGGCACGTCGAGCTGGTCGTCATGAGCCCCGTCCGGCTGCTCGTCGTCCTGATCACCAGCATCGGCCGGGTCGAGCAGCGGGTCGTCGAGCTGCCCGAGCCGGTGTCCGACCTGCTGATCGCCGACCTCCGTGCCCGGCTCAACACCGCCACCCTCGGCCAGCGGCTGCCCGAGGCGGCGGAGCGGGTCAGCGAGCTGTCCGCCACCGTCTCCGCAGCCGACCGCCGCGCGGTCGCGGTCGTGCTGAGCGCACTGGTCGACGCCTTCAACGACGACCGGTCCGACGAGCGGGTGCTGGTCGGCGGGACCGCCAACCTTGCCCGATTCGGCGACGACTTCGACCGCTCGATCCGCCCGCTGCTCGAGGCGCTCGAGGAGCATGTGGTGCTGCTCAAGCTGCTCGGTGAGACCTCCGACGCGAGCGCCGTCACCGTACGGATCGGTGCCGAGGTGCCGTACGAGGAGCTGTCGGCAACCTCGGTGGTGGCCAGCGGCTACGGCCCCGAGGGCGATGCGCTGGCCACCTTGGGCATCGTCGGTCCGACCCGCATGGACTATCCCGGGACGATTGCGGCCGTCCGCGCTGTTGCTCGCTATGTCGGGCGCGCGTTGGCCGAGGAGTGAGCGCACTGCCCCAGATCCCGCATACCCCATCCCACCCCCGCACCGTGACCCTGGCTGGAGCATGAGCGACTACTACGGAACCCTCGGCGTCGATCAGGACGCCTCGCCCGAGCAGATCAAGAAGGCGTACCGCCGGCTGGCCCGCCAGCTGCACCCTGACGTCAACCCCGACCCGGGGACGCAGGATCGCTTCAAGGAGGTGTCGGCGGCCTATGAGGTGCTGTCCGACCCCGCCAAGCGCGACCTGTACGACCGCGGTGGTGACCCGATGGGCGCCGGGGCCGACGGTGGCTTCGGCCAGGGCTTCACCTTCACCGACATCATGGATGCGTTCTTCGGCCAGCAGGGCGGCGCCCAGCGCGGTCCGAAATCGCGCACCCGCCGCGGCCAGGACGCGCTCATCCGGCTGGAGGTGGAGCTGGCCGAGGCTGCCTTCGGGACCACCCAGGAGCTGACGGTGGACACCGCGGTGACGTGCACGCTCTGCGCCGGTTCGGGTGCTGCGGCGGGCTCGGAGCCGGTCGTCTGCGAGACCTGCCGCGGGCGCGGCGAGGTGACCCAGGTGCAGCGCTCGTTCCTCGGGGAGGTCCGCACCGCCCGGCCATGTCCGGTTTGCCGCGGCTTCGGCAGCGTCATCCCCGACCCGTGCCCGGAGTGCAGCGGCGACGGCCGGGTGCGCTCGCGGCGGACCCTGACCGTCAAGGTGCCGTCGGGTGTCGACGCCGGCTCCCGCATCCAGCTGTCCGGGCAGGGCGAGGTCGGGCCGGGTGGCGGTCCGGCCGGGGACCTCTACGTCGAGGTTGACGTGGCCCCGCACCGGGTTTTCAGCCGACGCGAAGACGACCTGCTCTGCGACGTACACGTCCCGATGACCGCCGCAGCGTTGGGCACGGTGGTGGATCTGCCGACCCTCGAGGCCGACACGGGCACACCCGATGTCGAGTCCACCGTGCCGCTCCAGGTGCGCGGCGGCACCCAGTCGGGTGAGGCGATCACCGTCCGCGGTCGCGGGGTGCCACGACTGCGTGGCACCGGGCGGGGCGACCTGCTCGTACGGGTGGTCGTGGACACGCCGACCCGGCTCGACGACGAGCAGGCCGAGCTGATGACCCGGCTGGCCAAGCTGCGCGACGAGGAGCGTCCGACCGGGCAGTTCGTGCCCACCCACAAGGGTGTCTTCGGCCGGTTGCGCAACGCCTTCGGCGCCCACTGATGTCCGGTCGGCCGGCGTGCCCGTGACCCCACCCCCGACCTGGCGCACCCCCCCTCGAGTGGCGCAAGAACGACGCCGGGGCCGGCGTTCCGGGTGCCTTCTTGCGCCACTTGAGGGGGTCCGGGCGGCGGGGGAGGGCGTGGCGCCGTGAGCCCGCCGGTCTTCTGGCGCGAGTCGCTGGATGCTGCTGATGGGCTGTTGCGCCTCGATGGTGCCGAGGGGCACCATGCAGCGGTCGTACGGCGTGTCGGTGTCGGCGAACGGGTCCGGATCACCGACGGCCGCGGGGCGTACGCCGAGGGGCCGGTTGCCACGGTCGGCAAGCAGACGGTCGACGTGGCAGTCGGCGCGCCGGTGTCCGTGCCGGCGCCGACGCCGCGGTTGACCGTCGTGCAGGCAGTGCCCAAGGGCGACCGGGCCGAGCTCGCCGTGCAGGCCCTCGTTGAGGTCGGTGCCGACCGGATCGTGCCCTGGGCGTCCGAGCGCAGCCAGGTGCGTACGTCGGGGGAGCGCGGTGAACGGCTGCAGGCCAAGTGGCGCGCCTGGGCGTTCGAGGCCGCCAAGCAGGCTCGGCGGTCGTGGTTCTGCGAGGTCGCTGACGTGAGCGGGTCGGTGTGGGTGGCGACGCTGCTGGCCGACGCGGACGTCGGGCTGGTGCTGGACGAGGACGCGTCGTTGGCCCTGGGCGCCGTACCGGTGCCGCAGGAGGGGGACGTAGTGCTCGTCGTCGGGCCCGAGGGCGGAATCGGCGCGGGCGAGCTGGCCGCGCTGGGTGTCGGCCCCGCAGGAGGCCCGCATTCGGTGCGCCTGGGTGACACGGTGCTGCGCACCTCGACCGCCGGCGCCGTCGCCGCCGGCCTCGTGATGGCCGCCACCCGCTGGCGCTGACTGCCGTGGCAGTTGCCTGCCCGCTCACTCGACCGTGATCGCCTTGGTGTCCTCGGCGACCAGGCTGCCGTCCTCGGCCGACTGTGCGTACGCGCGGATCGTGTACGTGCCCGGGGCGAGCTGGAGGTCGAAGCGGAACTTTGCCCGCTCACCCATGGTGCCGCCCATCGTGGCGCCGTTCTGGACGACCCGGTTTCCCTTCAGCACCTCCCAGGCCACGTTCGCCTCGAACGTGTCGCTCGTGCCACTCACCGTGATGCGTCTCGAAACCTGCACCGTCGACCCGTCGGTGGGGTAGTCGATGATGATCGGTGCCAGCGCGGCCGGGTCGGCCTGGACGGGTCGTCGAGTCGGCTGCATCCAGATGCCGCGCGCCGGCTCGCCATTGACGGTGAACGCCACCGGTGCGTCGGAGTCGAGCGCGTCCTGCACCGTCCAGACGAGCTGCTGGATGATGATGGCGCCCGACGGCCCGTTCTCGAAGGCAACATTCGAATACGGGTTCCACGGGTCCTCATCGAAGTTCACGGTGGTGACACCGCCCGATTCGGTCACCGCGCTCACCTGGGTGATCGGATCCCGCTTGACCAGGAAGTCGAAGCCGTTGGCGTAGTCGGGATCCCTCGGCTGGGTGCTGACCAAGGCGCGGGCCGCATCGAGTCCTGGGTCGCCGGTGTCGTCAGCGGCCACCTGCTCGGGGGCCAGGAGGCCCCGGTCGCCCATCCCGGACAGGTAGTAAACGGTCGCTTTGCCCTGAGATCCCTCGGCAACGGGCGTCCCGCCACCGGTGGGTGCGTCTGACGGGGCCAACGCCACCGCCACGGCCACCACCGAGGCAGCCACCAGCCCCACCCCGCCCGCGAGCAGCCACGAGCGACGCCACCACGCCGCGCGGGCGCTGGCGCCTGCGGTCGTCTCCCGCGTACGGGCGCGGATCGCGCCGAGCCGGTTGGACGGCTGCACGGACTCCCCGTAGGAGCGGACCGCCTCGTGCAGCTCGCGGTCGGCCCGGCCATCGGTGTCGTCGTGGGTGTTCACGCGGTGCGCTCCAGGGTCGTGCGCAGGGCGGTGAGCCCGCGCGAGGAGTGGGTCTTGACCGAGCCGCGCGAGATGCGCAGCGTCGTGGCGATCTCGGCCTCGGACAGGTTGAGCCAGTGCCGCAGCACAAGCACCTCGCGCTGCCGGCGGGGCAGCGTGGCCAGCGCGGCGAGCACTTCCGCCCGGCGTTCGGTCGCCAGCGCGGAGACCTCGGCGCTGGCGGCGTCGGCGGGTGGGTCTGGGCGGTGCCGCTCGGCGACGGCGGCGCGGCGTCCGGCCGAGCGGCAGCCGTTGACGACGCTGCGACGCAGGTAGGCCAGCGCCTTGTCGTGCTCGCGCAGCCGGTCCCAGCGGCCGTGCAGCGAGACGAACGCGTCCTGGGCGACGTCCTCGGCCGCTTGCTGGTCCCACACGAGCAGGGCTCCGAGCCGGACGAGACCCGCCCAGTGCTGGGCGTACATGCGCTCGACCGCCTGGTCGGCTGTCTCCGGCTCGGCCCGGTCGTCGGCGGCCACCGGCTGGCCTCCCTGCGTACGGTTGGTCGTCACACCGCGTGGTGGACCCGCTGCGAACTGTGCCGTCATGTCCGTATGACGCGCGAGCCGCCACTCCGGTTGACATCGATAACGGGCAGAAACTCACGGATGACGGTGCAGAAACTCACGGATCGCGGTTTAGGGTGCGGGATGGAGTGTCTGTTCTGCGGCATCGTGCGCGGCGACGTGCCCGCCGAGGTGGTGCGCGAGTCGGAGCGCGCCGTGGCCTTCCGCGACGTCAACCCGCAGGCGCCGACCCACGTCCTGGTCATCCCGCGCCGGCACGAGCCCGACCTGGCTGCGCTGGTACGGGCCGCACCGGACGATGTCGTCGCCGTCGCCCAGATGGTGGCCGACGTTGCGGCCGGCGAGCAGCTTGACGACGGCTACCGGGTCGCGTTCAACACCGGCGCCCGCGCCAACCAGACGGTCTTCCACTGCCACGCGCACGTGCTGGGCGGGCGGGACTTCTCCTGGCCACCGGGCTGAGGCGGAGCACGGCCGGGACCAGAGGCCGTACGATGGTCGGGCCCGCAACAAACCGCCCGACCGAGGAGGACGGCCCCACCGGGGGGCGCCGATGTCTGAGCACACGACGAAACAGACCCCGCACCAGCACACCGTGACCGTGCCCGCGAGCATCCCGATGGTGTCGGTGCTCGGCCCGGGCGACGAGTTCCTCCGCATCATCGAGCGCGAGTTTACCGCCGACATCCACGCTCGCGGCAACACCGTCACCGTGACCGGCACTCCTGCCGAGGCGGCCCAGGTCGAGCAGCTGCTCGACGAGATGGTGACGCTGATCCGCACCGGCCAGGGACTGAGCGCGGAGCTGGTGGAGCGCGCGATCTCGATGCTGCGCACCGAGACCCAGGAACGCCCGGCCGAGGTGCTCAGCCTCAACATCTTGTCCAACCGCGGCCGCACGATCCGGCCCAAGACGCTCAACCAGAAGCGGTACGTCGACGC
>JBBSMN010000124.1:0-9005 GCA_038233135.1 Propionibacteriales bacterium | reverse complement strand
GGTCGCCGTGCGAGGTCCGCACCGTCACCTGGTCGCACACCACCGGGCCGTCGTCCAGCTGAACGCCGGTCAGCAGCTGCCTGCGGGTGGCTGGGCGCAGCACGCCGACCACCTCGGCGACATACGTCTTGGACACGGCGTACGAGGGGTGGGCGAGCCGGTGCGCCAGCTCGCCGTCGTTGGTCAGCAGCAGCAGACCGTCGGTGTCGGTGTCGAGGCGGCCCACGTGGAACAGCCGCTCGGGCCGGTCGGCGACCAGGTCATCGATGCTCGGGCGGCCCTCTGGGTCGCTCATCGTGCTGACCACCCCGCGGGGCTTGTTCAGCACGAGGTAGACGTTCGGGGTCCGCGGCGGCAGCCGGACCCCGTCGACGCGTACGACTGCTCGCGTCGGGTCCACCTTGACGCCAAGACGCGTCACGACCGCACCGTCGACCTCGACGCGGCCGGCGAGCATCAGCTCCTCGCACTTGCGCCGGCTGGCGATGCCGGACTGGGCGATCAGCTTGTGCAGGCGCACCAGCCCCGCAGAGTCGGGCTCGCCTCCCGGTGCCAGCGGGTCAGGCACTGCCGGGGACCGTGGCCAGGCTCGTACCGAGGCCGGCGACAAGCTCCTGTGTCTCGTCGTCCAACGGCAGGAACGGCGCGAGCGCCGGCAGCTCGTCGAGGTCGGTGAGACCCATCCGCTCGAGGAAGTACGCGCTGGTGGCGTACAGCACCGCACCCGACGTCGGGTCGGTTCCGGCCTCCTCCACCAGACCCCTGGTGAGCAGGGTGCGCATCACACCGTCGACGTTGACACCGCGGATCGCCGAGACCCGAGATCTGCTGACCGGCTGCTGGTACGCGACGACGGCCAGCGTCTCGAGCCCCGCCTGGGTGAGCCGGGCCCGCTGCCCGTCTAGGACGAACCGCCCCACCACGTTGGCGTACTCGGCGCGGGTGAACAGGCGCCAGCCACCGCCGACCCGGCGCAGCTCGAACCCGCGACGGCCGACGTCGTACGACTCGGCCAGCGACGTGAGCGCGCGCTCGACAGCGTCGGCAGGACAGTCGACCGCCGCGGCGCGCCCGGCGGTGGCGAGGGGCTGGTCGGCCACCAGCAGCACGGCCTCAAGCGCGGGCTCGGGCACTGCCGTCATGGGTTTGCTCCTTCGTCGAACTCCGCGCCCACGTCGAGCTCGGCGTCGCCGCCCATCCACCGCAGCTGCAGCTCGCCGAGCGGGTCGAGCTGGTCAAACCCGACGGCACCCTCGCGGAAAAGCTCGAGCAGAGCGAGAAATCGGGCGACGGTGGTAGGGGTGTCCGGAGCGTCAGCCACCAGGAGACGGAAGGTGGTCGACCCGTTCCTGCGGAGCCGGCTCGCGACCACCGCGGCCTGCTCGCGGACACTGACCTGGGGTCCGTGCAGGTGCTCGAGCGACACCACGGGCGCCGGTTTGGGTGCCAGCGCGCGTGCCGCCAGCCTGGCCAGGTCGTCGGGCCCGACCGAGAGGACGACCTCCGGCAGGAGCCGGGCGAAGCGCTCGTCCAGCTCAACAACCCGGGGGTGACGGTGCGACTCCGCAGCCAGCCGCTCGTCGAGGACCGTGGCGATGCGCTTGAACGCGCGGTACTGCAGCAGCCGGGCGAACAGCAGGTCGCGCGCTTCGAGCAGGGCCATGTCCTGCTCGTCCTCGACGTCGGCGTGCGGGAGCAGCCGAGCGGTCTTGAGGTCGAGCAGGGTCGCCGCCACGACCAAGAACTGGGTGGTGCGCTCCAGATCGGGCTCCAGCTCCTTGACGTGGGCGATGAACTCGACCGTTACCGCGGACAGCGCCACCTCGGTGATGTCCAGCTTGTGCTTGGCGATCAGACCGAGCAGCAGGTCAAACGGGCCCTCGAACACGTCCAGGTGGACGGAGAACTCCGTCGGCGCCGCAGCCGTCGTCGCCGTCACCGGCGGTTCACGAGACCGTGAGGCGACGGGCAAGCGGACTGTCCGCACCCTGCTGGTCGAGGTCGGCCAGCACGATCGCGATCGCCTCGCGCACCAGCCGGCCGCGGTCGACAGCGACTCCGTGGCGGTGCCGCAGGGACAGCCGCGCGGTCTCGAGCTCGAAGAGCTCGTCGGCGGTGACGTAGACGGTCATCTTCTCCTCGTGCCGCACCCGGCCGCTGCTGCGCGGCTCGCCGGTGCTCGTGGCGTCCTGTGGTGCCACGGCGTCCGAGAGGCCATCGGGGTCCACCGTCGCCTCGCCATCTGCCTCCCCCGCCGGCACAGCGTGGATGCTGCGCGTCGGGTCGGCGCCGGGCAGGCTCACCCGACGCGACACCGGACAAGCACCTCCCTGGCCAGCTGGCGATAGGCCTCGGCGCCACCAGAGCCCGGGGCGTACGAGGTGATCGGCTCGCCGGCGACGGTGGAGTCCGAGAACTTCACCGTACGCCGGATGACGGTGTGGAAGACGGCGTCACCCCACCCGTCGACCAGCGTGCGGAGCACCTCGCGGCCGTGCAGCGTGCGGCCGTCGAACATGGTGCCGAGCAGGCCCTCGACCCGCAGCCGCGGGTTGAGGCGCTCGGTCACCTTCTCGATCGTTTCGGTCAGCAGTGCCACCCCGCGCAGCGCGAAGTACTCGCACTCGAGCGGGATGAGCACCCCGTCGGCCGCGGTGAGTGCGTTGATCGTCAGCAGACCCAGCGACGGCTGGCAGTCGATGAGGATGATGTCGTAGTCAGCCAGCGCTGGGCGCAGGACGCGGGACAGCGCCTGCTCGCGTGCGACCTCACCAACCAGTTGGACCTCCGCCGCCGACAGGTCGATGTTGGACGGCAGCAGGTCCATGCCGTCGATGTTGGTCTTGCAGATCACGTCGCCGATCTCGACCTCGCGGTCCATCAGCACGTCGTAGATGCTCAGCTCGTCGGCGTTCGGGTTGCGACCGAGTCCGACCGACAGCGAGCCCTGTGGGTCGAAGTCGACCAGCAACACCTTGCGCCCGTACTCCGCCAGCGCCGCACCCAGGCTGATGGTGGTCGTCGTCTTGCCGACCCCGCCCTTCTGGTTGCACATGGCGATGACCCGGGCCGGACCGTGGTCGTGCACGGGCTCTGGAACCGGCAGGTCGGGCATGGAGCGCCCGGTCGGCCCGAGCTCGAGAAGTGCGTCCGTCATGCTCGCCTCCGCGGGTGACATGTCGACATGGCGTCAACGATCTGAACGTTATCCCCGGCGGCGGCGGCGGGGCCGCAACCGCTGCGGCGTGTCGCCCTCCCACCTTCGCTCGACTGACAGGTTCAACGACAGGCAGACCTCGGCGGTCCCTCGCCACTCGGTACGCAAAGCACCACTGTGCAAAGCACGAATGGTTCCAAGTGCACCAAGTGCGGTGTCCGCCTGACTCTCGGGTGGGTCAGCGGACGGTGATGGCCGGCTCCCCCGCGGCCACGACCAGCTCGCCGACGACGGGATGTCCGGGCAGCTCGCCGGCGACCAGCAACCCGCCGGAGGTCTGCGCGTCGGCCAGCAGCACCAGCTCGTCGTCGTCGACAGCCGCGTCGAGGTGCGGACGCACCCAGTCGAGGTTGCGCCGGCTGCCGCCTGGGACGAAACCCGAAGCCAGGGACTCACGGGCACCGTCGAGGTACGGGACGGAGGCCGCATCGACCACCGCGGAGACGCCGCTGGCCCGCGCCAGCTTCCACAGGTGCCCCAGCAGCCCGAATCCGGTCACGTCGGTCGCGCAGGTGTGACCCGCAGCCAGTGCCGCCCGCGAGGCGTCCCGGTTGAGTGTCGACATGCTGGCGACAGCGTGCGGGAACACCTGGCCGGTGGCCTTGTGCCGGTTGTTCAGCACCCCGACACCGAGCGGCTTGGTGAGCGTCAGGGGCAGACCCGCCTGCCCCGACTCGAGCCGGAGCAGGCGTCCCGGATCGGCCAAACCGGTCACGGCCAGCCCGTACGTCGGCTCGGGTGAGTCGATGCTGTGCCCGCCGGCGAGGTGGCAGCCGGCCTCGGAGCAGGCGTCCGCCCCGCCGCGGAGCACGTCGCGCACCAGCCCAGGATCAAGGCTGCCACGCGGCCAGCCCAGCAGGTTGACGCCGATCAGCGGCTCGCCACCGACGGCGTAGACGTCCGACATCGCATTGGTGGCGGCGATTCGACCCCAGTCGTAGGGCGAGTCGACCACTGGGGTGAAGAAGTCGGCGGTGGCCACGACCGCCCGATGGCCGTCGAGGTGGACGACGGCTGCGTCGTCGCCGTGCTCCAGTCCGATCAGCAGGTCGGCCGGCGCACTGCCCGAACCCCCGAGGCCGGCGACCATCTCCTCCAGCTCGCCGGGCGGGATCTTGCAGGCGCAGCCCCCACCTGCAGCGGTCTGGGTCAGGCGGGCAGCGGCGGCAGCGGAGGCAGGAGCGTTCGGCACCCGTCCCACCGTAGCCAGGCTGCTGCCTCAGGCCACGTGGACGGCGTCGGCACGTGCAGCAACCCGCTCCCGCTGCGGCACGACGGTGTACTTCGGGTCGTCGGCCGAAGCGAGACCGGCCTGGAAGACGGCGAACCGGGTCAGCAACGAGGCGCCGAGCAGTGCGCCGCCCCCGACCGCGGAGATCACGCGCGATCGCCCGCCCCCGACGGCCCCCAACGCACCGGCCACATTGAGTGCACGCGCAGCGCGCAGCAAGCGCCCCGGCCGGGCTTGCTGGTAGGGCTCGGCCAACATCCCCAGCCGTGCCTCAAGCCGGTGCTCGGCGAGCTGGTCCAGCGCCACGCCCGCCACGGCGAGCCGTCGGGCCGGCCCCGCCTCGCCCACCGGCGTCGCCAGCATCGCCAAACCCCCGGTGGCCGCCGCGGCGCTCCCGGCGAACAGGAACGGCAGCTCGCGGTACGCCTCGTGCCAGGCAGGCACGGCGGTGTCGGCCAGCAGCGCCGCGGTGTAGGTCGCCAGGGGGGGACCGAGCGCGGCAGCGCCCACCCCGGCGAGCCGACCCAGCGGCCGCAGCCGGGCGGTCTCCTGCGAGGCGGCGGCGACCGCGGCGGCAGTGCTGAAGCCCGCCAGCAGCCAAGACCCGACCGACAGGGGCGAGGTGGGCTTGAAGACCCGCAGCATGTTGAGGAACCGCTCGGGGCGCCCGAGGTCGTGAACGAGCGCGACGGTGCCAAGCCCTGACCCGCCGGCCGCGGTCAGCCGGGCCACTCGTTCCAGTGCTGGCCGACCGCTGAACGCCGCCCCCTCGGCCAGCACTGCCGACGTACCGGCGATGCCGCCGAGCCACAGGTAGACCGGCACGTCGGGCTGCTTCCACACCGGTCTCTTGATGACCGGGCGGCCGTAGTAAGACCTGAACTCCGCGTCCGGGACGACCGCCTGCTCCCGGCGGCCCATCAGCGGCTCACCGCCGGCGACCGGCGAACGAGAGTGCCACCCCGGCCAGCACGGTGACAGCGGCCGCACCGACCTGACGCCACATGGCGGCCAGGTCGCGGGTGGTCACGACCGGGTCGGGCGGCATGCCGTACACCTCGGGCTCGTCGAGCAGCAGGAAGAAGGCGCCGTCACCACCGACTCCGTCGTCCGGGCTCTCGCCGTAGAGCCGCGCCTCGTCGATGCCCTGCTCGTGCAGCCGCTCGACCCGCTGCTGTGCCCGCTCGCGCAGCTCGTCGAGCGGCCCGAACTGGATCGACTCCGTCGGGCACGCCTTGGCACAGGCCGGCTGCTCGCCGACACCCAGCCGGTCGTAACACATCGTGCACTTGAAGACCCGGCCGTCTTCCTCTCGCTGGTCGATGACGCCGTACGGGCAGGCGGGCACGCAGTAGCCGCAGCCGTTGCAGATGTCCTGCTGCACCACGACGGTGCCGAACTCGGTGCGGAACAGCGATCCGGTCGGGCAGACGTCGAGGCACGCGGCGTGCGTGCAGTGCTTGCACACATCGGACGACATCAGCCAGCGCACCCCGATGTCGCCGTTGTCAGCACCTTGCGGGTCCTGGGCGCCGGGCAGCCCGACGGTCGGCATGCCCAGATCGGTGCTGGGTGCGGGGGTGGATGACTGCACCGGTCGGGTCTGCTCGATGAAGGCGACGTGCCGCCAGCTGTTGGCGTCCAGCTGCTGGGTGTTGTCGTAGGACATGCCGGTCAGCAGCAAACCGTCCTCGGGGACGAAGTTCCACTCCTTGCAAGCCACCTCGCAGGCCTTGCAGCCGATGCAGACGCTGGTGTCGGTGAAGAAGCCCATCCGCTCGGGGTGCGCCTCGTAGCCCGCGTCCCCGCTGACGTCGTCAAGCGGACCGGACAGCCGGTTGCTCACGTGGTGCTCCCTTCGTCGACGGGCACACCGGCGCGGCGCCGGTGCTCGGCCACGTGCTCCAGCAACGCCGGCCCTCGAGGGCGCCGCCCGGACCGGATGTCGCAGGTGCCGACCTTGTCCTGGATGTTCACGTTGGGGTCAAGGGTGACGTTGACCAGGTCGTTGGCCGAGTCGCCGGTCGACAGCCCGTTCGGTCCCCAGTGATAGGGCAGCCCGATCTGGTGCACGACCTGACCCGCCACCCGCAGGGGTCGCATCCGGTCAGTCACCAGCACACGTGCCTCGATGGCCGTGCGGGCGCTGGTGATCGTGGCCCAGCCGAGATGGTCCAGCCCCCGCTCGGCGGCCAGCGCCGGGGAGACCTCGCAGAAGAACTCCGGCTGCAGCTCTGACAGGTACGGGAGCGTACGGCTCATGCCGCCGGCGGTGTGGTGCTCGGTCACCCGGTAGCTGGTGAAGACGTACGGGAAGACCTCTGCGCGGTCGGGGTTGCGCGCGTTGACCTCGTGCGGGTACGACTTGCGGGCCGGGTTGTGCTGCTGGTCGGGGTACAGCGGGTTGCTGACCGGCGACTCCGGCGGCTCGTAGTGGGTCGGCATCGGACCGTCGACCACCCCGGCTGGTGCGTAGAGCCACGCCTTGCCGTCGGTCATCATGATGAACGGGTCGCCCCCGCCGATGGCGTCCGGACCGGTCGCGCCCTCGGCCGGCACGTGGTGCGGGTGCCGGTCGGCGATGAAGTCGGGGATGTCGTGCCCGGTCCAGCTGCCCTTGCCTTCGTTCAGCGTCTCGTCCCACCACACGTACGCCTTGCGCTCGCTCCACGGCTTGCCGTCGGGGTCGGCCGAGGCGCGATTGTAGAGGATGCGGCGGTTGGCCGGCCACGCCCAGCCCCACTCCGGTGCCACCCAGGTCTGCTCGTGGCCGGGCTTGCGCCGGGCCGACTGGTTGACCCCGTCGGCGTACACCCCGCAGTAGATCCAGCACCCACAACGAGTGGACCCGTCGGAGCCCAGCTCGGTGTAGCTGCTCAGCGGGGCCCCGTCGGGCCCGGTCCCGTTGATCTCGCGCAGCACCGCCTCGGCGTCGGGCTCCGCGTGCTCGCCGTGCTCGGGGTAGTCCCACGTCAGGTCGAGCAGCGGACGGTCCCGCTCGTCGGTGGAGCCGGCCAGCTTTGCGCGGATCCGCTTGCCCAGGTGGTAGTAGAACCACAGGTCGCTGCGGCAGTCGTCGGCCGGGGCGACCGCCTCGTGGTGCCACTGCAGCAGCCGCTGGGTGTTGGTGAACGTGCCGGACTTCTCGGTGTGCGAGGCCGCAGGCAGGAAGAACACCTCGGTGCCGATGTCCTCGGTGCGCATCTCGCCGGTCTCGATCTCCGGCCCGTCGGACCAGAACGTCGCCGACTCGATCAGCACCAGGTCACGCACGACCAGCCAGTCGACGTTGGCCAGGCCGCGGCGCTGCATCTTGCCATTGGCCGATCCGACGGCGGGGTTCTCGCCGACCAGGAAGTAACCGGGGATCTTGCCCTCGACCTGATCCAGCACCGTGCGGTAGGTGCCGTGGTCCCCGGTCAGCCGCGGCAGGTAGTCATAACAGAAGTCGTTGTCAGCGGTCGCAGCATCGCCCCACCACGCCTTGAGCAGGCTGACGCCGTAGTCACGGATGTTGCCCCAGAAGCCGGCGGCACCCTCGTCGGTGCGCACCCACTCGTCGAGGCTCTGGTGCTGCGAGGCGTGCGGCATCGGCAGGTAGCCCGGCAGCAGGTTGTAGAGCGTCGGGATGTCGGTCGAGCCCTGGATGCTGGCGTGCCCCCGCAGCGCCAGGACGCCGCCGCCCGGACGACCGACGTTGCCCAGCAGCAGCTGCAGGATCGCACCGGCCCGGATGATCTGCGCCCCGGTGCTGTGGTGGGTCCACCCGACGGCGTAGCAGAGCGCGGTCGTCCGCTCCCGGCCGCTGGTGCACACCAGCGCGTCCGCGACCTGCTGGAACTGTGCGGGCTCGATGCCGCACACCTCGTGCACCATCTCGGGGGTGTAGCGGGCGAAGTGCCTCTTGAGCAGCTGGTAGACGCAGCGCGGATGCTGCAGCGTCTCGTCCCGTTCGGGCTTGATGTGCACCCGCGGCCCGCCGGAGCCGGCGGCCTCGGCCCGGCTGGACTCCAGGTCCTCGTCGGTGACCTCGCGGTTGCGGCTGCTGGTCGGCGACCCCTCGTACTTCCACGAGTCGTGGTCGTAGGTGCCCACGTCCGGGTCGTAGCCGGAGAACAGCCCCTCCAGGTCCTCGGTGTCGCGGAAGTCCGGGGTGACGATCGCGGCGGCGTTGGTGTAGGCGAGCACGTACTCGCGGAAGTCGAGCTCTTGCGTGAGCACGTGGTTGATGAGCCCACCGAGGAACGCGATGTCCGAGGCGGCACGGATCGGGACGTGGATGTCCGACACCGCCGAGGTGCGGGTGAAACGCGGGTCGACGTGCACGATCGTCGCCCCGCGGGCCTTGGCCTCCATCACCCACTGGAATCCCACCGGGTGGCACTCGGCCATGTTGGAGCCCTGGATCAGCACACAGTCGGCGTTGGCGAGGTCCTGCTGGAAGGTGGTGGCACCGCCACGCCCGTACGAGGCTCCCAGACCGGGAACCGTGGAGGAGTGTCAAATGCGGGCCTGGTTCTCGATCTGCACCGCACCCATCGCGGTGTAGAGCTTCTT